>JAYTKL010000261.1:0-13867 GCA_043730305.1 Deinococcales bacterium
ATTTTGCTGGGGTCTGCGCTCCAAGCACCATTCCAAAGTGCGGCGTTGGCGCTGGGTTGCACAAGAATTTGCGCCCCGAGCGAATCGGCTTTCTCGAGGGCGCGTTCAAAAAAACCGTCATAACAAATCAGGGTTGCAATGCGACCCAAAGGCGTGACCGCCGCTGCAATATCTTCAAGCCGCCCTCGAGACAAGCCCACCAGTTTTTCCAGCCCAGCCGTGAGGTTCAGTTTTGGGCTGCGCAACAAGATTTTGCCCGAGGGTGCGAACAAGTACGAAATGTTTTGCACCCGACCATCGGCAAGATGCAAACCTTTCGCCGCCTCAACTTCGACGCCAGGCAGGAAGCTCGAGCCAGCCGAAATAAAACAATTGTTTGTCTTGGCGGCAGAGGAGAAGGCGTTGACAAAAACCTCGAACAAACGTGTAGCACGCGGCAGAATAAAACTCGAGGTGGAAAGATTCTGAAATAGTAAACCGAATTTGAGTGCCTCGAACCATGATTCTTTTGCCAACTCGAGTGCCGCACCCTGAATTTTGTCGGCAGTAACCTGGCGTTCTAAAAAAAATAGTAATGGCAAACCAATCAACTCAGGAAAAGCCACAAGGGCCGCTTCACCAGCATCTCGAGATGCTAATGCGAGTTTCACTTGCCCCTGAATCCAAGCTTCAAACGCCAGACTTGAAACATAAGCGTCAAGCTCGAGTTTGCTTTGCACGCAAGCCAAAAAAGCCATGCTTTAATTCTGGCATGAAAACGTTTTTTAAACACGATATTCATCAAACGAACAGCCAAAACACACTTTAACTGTTAGGCTGCAACAATGCGTTTACCCTTGATTGGATTGTTGGTTTTTAGTCTTACGCTCAGTGCTTGCGCCCCCAGCGTGGTGGAACGCAGTCGCTTTGGTGCTCAAGATATCATCAGTAACTTTCAGTCAGACCGTGGCGAAGGGGCAAGTTACAAGGTTGGCGAATTGGTCAAATTTTCGTTCACCCTTGCGCAACCTGGATACATCACCTTGGTTTCGATGGACCCAGACACCACGACTGGCGAAGTTGAGCACAGTATTGCCATGAAAGCAGGCAACAATGTTCTGCCACGAACAAATGATGTGAATGCAACAGGCGCAAAAGCTGCTTACAAGGTATTTCCACCAACTGGCAGGCAACGCGTTATTTTGCTTTTCACCAACACGCCAGTTGCAAAAACAATTCGTTTTGAAGGCAAACTCAACGAAGATGCTTTGAACGCCAAAATCAATGCGTACTTTGGGCAAGCCACAATACGAGATGTAACCGAAACATCTATAGAGGTCAAACAATGAAACACAAACCCATAACGAGCGCAAAAATTGCTGTACTGACCGGACTTCTTAGCCTCGGGTTGTTGGGTTGCCCTGTTCAACCAGCGCCATGCGTGCCAGATGCCAATGCTTCAAACTGTGGGGTCACAGGTTCGTTTGCGACAACCACCACGACGCAAATCGTACCCAAAGCAACAGTGGACGCGTTCACTGCAACCGACATGAACGTCAATTCAGAACCAGCCGACAAACCATTCGCCGCCGGTCAATTCGTGGTTTCAGACGCAGGTGATGGTCTGGTCAGGCAAATCTCGAGCGTCACCACGCAATCGAGCATGGTGGGATCACGCCTTATCAAAAAAGTCTATATTCAAACCACTGATGCTAGCCTTGAAGATGTCATCTCGAGCGGCGATGCGGGCATTGAATACGGCGATCTGGATTTCAACAAAGCCACCGTCGTCAGCGCCATGCCAGGCGTTCAAACTCGAGCCATCAACGGCACAATCCCATTCAATGGCATTAAAATCCCGCTTGGAACAGCATCGAGCCTGACCGTTGGCGGTTCAATCACTCAGGCTTTAAAACCCAAGTTTGATCTGACCTTCTCTGGTGGAAAGTTGCAACATTTTCAAATTGGGCTTTCTGGCAGTTTTTCGGCAACCTTAGAGGGCAAATTGGTTTCGGGCGAAAAACTGACCAATGCGTCAAAAGAATTAACGATTGCCAATTACAAATTCACTCGAGCTTTCCTGGTTGGGGTTGTGCCTGTCGTGGTGGTGATTGAACCGAAACTGATCTTGGGCGCAGGTGTTGGAACCAACAACGCGCTTCAGATGACCGCCAAGATTTCACCAACGGTCAACCTCAACTTCAACATCGAATTTACGCGCTCTGCCACTCCACAATGGAAAATTAGCCCACCTACGGGTTCGTTTAGTGCCAATCCATCATTTACCGTCAATACCCCAGATGGTGGACAGGTGAAAACATTTGCCAAACTTGCCCTCGGCATGAAATTTTACGGCATTGCGGGACCAGAAATGACCGTCAAACCTTTCACGCTCGCAAAACTTTCAGCCAGTGATTTGTCGGCTGGATTAAACACCGGAATCACCGTGGACGGCAAAGTCGTTGCCGGTTTTAAAGTTCTAGGTCAAGGACTCGAGATTGCCTCGGATTCTTTAAGTTCGACTGATCTGGCAACCAATTACAAATGTACGAGCACATCGTGCAGCATTTTGGTTTCAAACCCAGTGACGGGACCCTTGCGTTAAGACTCGAGGTTAGTCAACTCAGACTTTTTCAGACATAAAAACCAGCAATTGCTTGTTCTCCTCTCATCCCCGACCCTTCTTGCCCTTACGGCAGCACCTGACGGGCTTGGGCGCTTCTCTCCCAGGAGAGAAGGGAGTTTTATTCAAACCTTGTCTGGGTAGACAATCTCGAGAATCACTTTGTTTTATGGCTCGTACAACACCACACTTTCGCCCTGACAGACAATTTCACCGCGTTGGTTGCGGCACACGCAAGACAGAACAAAAACGGGTTTATCCTCTCTGATGCTCGAGATGGTCGCGGTTGCGGTGATGGTGTCGTCAATAAATGTTGGTGCGCGAAATTTCAGGCTCGAGGAAAGGTAAATGCTGCCCTGACCGGGCAGTTGATTGCCAATCACATTCGAGATCAAACTCGAGACGAGCGCACCGTGAGCGATACGCTGCCCAAACCTCGAGTGAGCGGCGAATTCGGCGTCAAGATGAAGTGGGTTGTGGTCGCCAGAAATCTCGGCAAACGCGATAATATCGGCTTCAGAGATGGTTTTGCTGACACTTGCCGTATCGCCAACTTTAAAATTTTTCATGTCACAGTTTAAACCTCGAGCGTCCCGCAAATGCTTGTTGTGGTAGATTGCGGCATGGCTGACATTCAAAAAGTCTCGAGTCGGGCGGATTTAAAACGGTTTATCGAATACCCGTATCAACTTTATAAGAATCATCCAACTTGGGTTCCGCAGTTGCTGTGGCAAGAATGGGACGATCTGGATCAAGCCAGAAAGAAAAATCCGTTTTTTGAGCACGCCGTGGCAGATTATTTTTTGGCGCTCGAGGCTGGACGGGTTGTTGGTCGCATCGCCGCGATTCATGACAAGAGTTACAACGATTTTCACAACGAAGCGGTGGTACTGTTTGCCTGTTTTGAAGCCGAAAGTGCGGCTGTTTCTAAGCAGTTGCTCGAGACGGTTGAAGCTTGGGGGAAAGCCAAGAAGCTGAATTTGGTCAAAGGTCCAAGCAAAGTTTCGCAAAATGACATGATGGGTGTGCTGATTGAAAACTTTGACGATCCGCCAGTGGTCATGATGGTCTACAACCCGCCAACGTACGCGGGGTTTATTGAGGGTGCGGGTTACACCAAATCCGAGGATACCTTCGCTTGGCGCATGACCGTTGAGGGTGGTTTGCCAGATCGCGTGGCACGAATTGCCGAACGGGTCAAACGCAATTTAAAAGTCACGATTCGCAAAGTGGGTTTGAGTAGCAAAAAAGCGCTGGCGGCAGAATTACCAATCTTGCGCGATATTTACAATGCCGCTTGGGGTAAAAACTGGGGTTTTGTCCCGTGGACCGAACACGAAATCCAGCACCTTGCCTCGCAGCTTGGACAGGTTGCCGACAAAGACCTCTGCCTGATCGCTGAGGTGGACGGCAAGCCCGCCGCCTTCAGCATCACCCTGCCTGACATCAACCAAGCCATGAAAGGCACGGGTGGCAGGTTGTACGGCTTGGCAAAACTGTTATTAACCAAACCCAAACGAATGCGTTTGGTGGCAATGGGTATTCTGCCCGAATTTCAAGGACGTGGTTTGGACGCATTGATTTACGCTGAAACCTTCTGGCGTGGTCAAAGCAAATACCAAGCTGGCGAATTCGGTTGGACACTCGAGAGCAATGATGCGATCAACAACGGCATGAAAGCTTTGGGGGCAACGCAGTACAAGCGTTACCGAATTTTTCAAAAACGAATTTAAGTTTTCAGGGCATTCAAAACCTCGAGCGCAATGCGTTTCGCCCCGCCAGGCAAGCCCATGCGTTCGAGTCCTGTTTGTGCAACCCTTGCCCGAAACTCTTGATCTTGATGCGCGATTTTGACGGCTCGAGCCAAAAGTTCTGGATCAGATTTCTCGAGCGTTAATCCAACACCCAAAAGGCGTTTCTGGGCTTTGGCGAAACCTTCCAAGTACTGCGGTCCTTTGGTCGGAAAACCGATCACCGGTTTCCCAAGTCCCACCGCTTGTTCGTTGCCAGTGCCTGACGTGCCAAGCACGACGCTGGCAGCCTGGAGCAATGTCGCAAAGCCATGCTCGAGCATGACAACTCGAGTTCCAGAACTGTGCAATGCCACTCGAGTGAAGTTGTCCACAATTTTAGCCGTTGTCCACACCCAACCTGTGGGCAACTCGAGGTTGCCTGAAAACGCGGCGAAGGTTTGAAATTCGGGCAGCAGCGCCGCCGTCTCGAGCATGATCGGAAGGCTAAAAAAGTAATCGTTGCGTGTTCCTGGCAGCAACGCCAGCACGGGACGACCATCCAGAATTGGTTGAAGCTCGAGTTCTGGACTTAGTAAATCCATCATGATGTTGCCCGCGAATTGTGCATGAGGCACGCCGAGTCCGCGCAACCACGCGGCAGAACGTTCGTCGCGGGTAAAGACTTTTTCGACGCGCTTCATGTAAAGTCGCTCAATCAGCACAAAACTGTCCACGGTCACTCGAGAAGTTCGCTCGAGTTTATTGCTGGCGTTCATGCCGTCCTGGTAGTACCGACTGACGAGGGGTTGATACTGAAAGACCCGAGGTTTTGCCTCTTTGAACGCAAAACTGAACGTTGCCCACAGGGCGTAAACATCACCAACGATCATGACCGCATCGGCTTTGGCATTGCGAATTGCCCAGTGTTGTTGTCTGGTTTTTTGACGCATTCCGTCGCGCCAATCTTTTAAGAACAAATCCAAACTGGTAAAGGTAAACCCGCCCGAAGGTGGACTCCAACGCGGTCCAAGCACGCGAATTCCAGCTTGCTCGTAAACGTCACCGCGCCCAACAATCGGCAGCGCTTCAAGCTCGAGGTTGGGTTGAAGCTCGAGCATGGTTTTGGCTAAAAACGCCCCAATCGCATCCTCGCCGTGACCGTTGCTGACAAACAAAATTTTCATTCCCGCGCCCAAGCTTCAAAGCCCGCCTCGAGAAAATACAAACCGTGCGAGGCAACGTTCTTGCCTGCCTGAGCACGGTCTCTACTCAGCAGCACCTGCTCGACTTGACTCGACTCGAGCTTGCCTAAACCCACCTCGAGAAGTGTGCCGACAATGCCGCGCACCATGTGCCGCAAGAACGATTCACCAACCACCTGAATCTCGATCAGTTGCTCATCGGGGCTGCGCCTGACTGGAATGCTGCGCACCTCGCACGAAAACACGGTGCGCACGGTTTGGCGCTCCTCCTGCGAGGCGAACGCTGCAAAATCGTGCTCACCCTCGAGATGCCGCGCCGCGTGGCGCATCGGGGCAACCTCGAGCCGTTGCGGCACCCAAAGCGCACGGTGACGCTCGAGGGCGCTCTGGGTGCGGGCGTTCAAAATGCGGTAACTGTACGAGCGCCAGGTGCAAGAAAACCTCGAGTGAAAAAATTCTGGGGCATCCACGCAGGAAAGCACGCGCACGTCTTCGGGCAGTCTGGCGTTCAGGGCGCGGCGCATGTTTTCGGTTGGAATTTGATGCCCCACGTCCACGTGCGCCACCATGCCCAGCGCGTGAACCCCCGCGTCGGTGCGTCCCGCCGCCATTGGACGCGTACAATTTCCGAGTGGCTCGAGCGCCTTTTCAAGCACGCCCTGCACGGTGCGTTCACCTTTGGCTTGAACCTGCCAACCCGCAAAATTCGTGCCATCCCACTCGAGAGTGAGCTTCATTCGCCGCCAACCTTCAGGCAACGGTGTGGGTTCTCGAGGTTCAAGATTCGTGTTCATTCGAGAATGGCATTCAAGGTGTCTAAAACTTCCTCGAGCAATTCATTGGAAACACGTTCAATAAATTTGAATCCTCGAGCTTGCCAATCCAGGGTTTTGACTTGATTGGCAAGAATTACGCCGACGGTTTTCAAACCATCCTGTAAAGGAATTTCAAAGGCATAACCTTTGATTTGACTGGTGATTGGACAGGCGATCAACATTTTTGTGACTTGATTGTACTTGCTGTTCGAGATCACCAACGCGGGACGTTTCCCTGCCTGTTCATGACCTTGTTTTGGGTCGAAATCGATCCAGATGATGTCACCGCGCTCAGGAAATACCTTCACCAAAGTTCATTCCCGACGGCTTGACCCCAATCGATTTCTCGATGAATTTTTTCTGGCGTAAGCCCTTCCAGCAATTCATTAAGATTTTTGCTGCGACGTTTTTTGGCTGGCTTGAGCAGCAAGCCATGTTCGGTTAACTCGAGCGTCAATTGCGTACCCTCATGCAGCTCGAGCGTCTGGGCGAGGTCTTTGGGGATTCTGAGCGCCAAAGAGTTCCCCCATTTTTTAATTTCTCCGAGCATGGTCAACCCCCTTGGTAGATACATGATGATACCACCAATTTACAAGACTTCTTTGGGTTTACCAAAAATCATGCGCCCAAGGCTGGTCTGCGTGGCACTGATGACCGCCACGCGCACGGTACGCCCTTTTAACGCCAGACCATCATCGATCACGACCATCGTGCCATCCTCGAGAAAACCGACGCCCTGCCCCGGTTGCGAACCCTCTTTGACCACGGTAATCGTCAGTTCATCGCCCGCGCCAAACCGTGGTTTTAAAGCTTCCGCAAGGGCATTCAAACTTAAACAAGTCACACCCTGCAACCCCGCCACCCTCGAGAGTCCAGTGTCGTTGGTCAGCACACTTGCGCCAATTTCTTGGGCGGCACGAACCAGACGGTCATCCACGCCGCCGCCGGTATCCTCAAATTCTCGGATCACCAACTCGAGCGCCCGATTGGCACGAAGTTTCTCGAGCACCTCCAAACCGCGCCTGCCCTTGGCACGTTTTTGCGAATCGGTCTGATCGGCAAAATACTGCAATTCGCGCAGCACAAAACCGGGCACGATCAATGTCCCCTCCAGAAAGCCCGACTGTGCCACCTCGAGAATCCGCCCGTCAATGATCACGCTGGTGTCCAGCAATTTTTGAATGCTGGGCGTTATCGTGGGCATTCGGCGTTCAACCACAGGGCGTGGCGCAAACTGTGTAAACGCATCACGGTTTAAGACTGCCACCGTGACCAAAAAAACCTCGAGCAAGGCTGTAATTAAGAGTTGAAAATACCAAGCATAACCAGGAATGCTCGAGAGTAAATTGTTTAAAAGTACGCTGATTAATAATGCTGCGATGGTGGCGATGGTGGCTGCCAGCACCGTCTGCGGTGGCATGGTCAACACGGTGTTGGCAATATTTGCCACTTTTTCACGCAAGATGTTGGTCAGGCGGTTGGTCACCAAACTGGTGATCAATGCCCCCAGAATGGCAATGTAGGTTTGGTTTAAACTGTCACTGACAAGTCTTTGGGAGATCAGATAGCCAATCAAAGCGCCAAGTGCCACCAGAACAAAACGAATCAAACCGCGCAAGGGATCAAAACCTTCAAGACCAGTTTTCATGCCTTTCCCCACAAGAAACGCACGGCTTCCTGAACGCTTTGCACGCCCTCGAGTTTACCGCCCTGCGTTCCAGGAGGCATGACCAAGCGCGTCAAACCCACCCGACTGGCTTCGCTGGCACGTCTGGCGGGTTGCGTGACGCTGCGCACCTCGCCTGCCAGTCCGACCTCGCCAAACACCGCCACACCCTCGGGAACTGGTTTCATCATGACGGCACTGTACACCGCCAGGGCAATTGCCAAGTCCAAACCAGGGTCAGACAAACGCATTCCACCCGCCAAATTCACGTACACGTCCAAACCGCCCAACGACAATTGCAAGCGACGCTCAAGCACCGCCAGCACCACATCCACCCGACGCGCATCCAAACCCACCGCCACGCGCTTTGGTGCGGGATACGGGGTCTTGGCGGCAAGGGCTTGCACTTCTAAGAGCAACGGGCGTTGACCGTCCATCGTTGCCGCCACGATGCTGCCAGGCACTCCGACAGGGCGCTCCGCCAGAAAAGCCGCACTCGGGTTATCCACCGCTTTCAAACCATGCTCGAGCATGTCGAACACGCCCAGTTCGCCGACGCTACCAAAACGATTTTTGACACTGCGCAACAACCGGTAATGCCCGACCGATTCGAGCATCAAGACCGCATCGACGATGTGCTCCATGACTTTGGGACCCGCCACGTTGCCGTCCTTGGTGACATGCCCAACCAGCACCATCGCCGCACCCGTCTCTTTGGCGGCGCGAGTCAATCGCGCCGTGGATTCGCGCACCTGCGACACCCCGCCGGGCGAACCACCATCATCGGTTTGCACCGTCTGAATCGAGTCCACAATCACCAGTTTGGGTCGTTCCAACTCGAGCAGCGCCGTGATGCCGTCGGCGTGAACGTCGCGGGTCATGAGAATATCGCCCTTTACACCCAAACGATCCGCCCGCAAACGCACCTGCTCGAGCGACTCCTCGCCAGCCACGTACAAGACTTTTTCGCCCAAAATTGCCAGATGGTCGGCAACTTGCAGCAACAACGTGCTTTTGCCGATGCCAGGCTCGCCACCCAACAAGACCACGCCGCCAGCCACCCAACCGCCGCCCAACACACGGTCCAACTCGCCAATGCCCGAACTGCTGCGCGGCTCTTCAGAACTCTTGACGCTCGAGAGACGCGTGACGGCGCTGCTTGGCACATTGCTGCGAGCACCAAACCCCGAGGCGCTTTTGCTGCTGGGTGCGCTGTGAATCTCTTCAAACGAATTCCAAGCCGAGCACGACGGGCAACGCCCCATGCTTTTGGCAGTGGTGTATCCACAAGAATTGCATTTGAATTGCACCAAGACTTTCGCCACGTTTGACTCCCGAGCTTCATTCTAATGGGTCAAGGTCTTTTTGAGCGGCAGATGATTACAGTTTAAAACCCGAGGTTTTGACTAAGCCATCATGCCATTCTCGAGTCTGACCTCAGAAGGTAAACTCGAGGCTCATGGGTGCAGTCCTCAAACTACCAAAAGTTCAAATTCCTGTGCGTCAGTATTTTGGCTTGCTCGAGGAATACTTAAAGCCGCAGCGCGTCAGCGTGATCTTGATGGCGGTCTGCTTGCTGGTCAGCGTGGGATTACAGCTTTTAAACCCGCAGATTGTGCGGTTTTTTATGGACACCGCCCAACGTGGTGGCGCACAATCTGAACTTGTCAAAGCCGCCGCCGTGTTCATCGGCGCGTCTTTTTTTCAGCAAGTTTTGAACGTGGCGGCGACCTATTTCAGCACTCGAGTCGGCTGGACGGCAACCAACGCACTGCGGGCAAATCTCGCCGAGCACTGTTTGAAACTCGATCTCTCGTTTCACAAAGCCCGCACCCCTGGCGAGTTGATCGAACGGGTGGACGGCGATGTCAGCACTTTGGCGGCGTTTTTCTCCAATCTCAGCATTCATCTGGGCGGCAATGTTTTGCTGCTGCTGGGCGTGCTGGTCGTGATGTTCCTCGAGGATTGGCGCATTGGGCTGAGCCTGACGGGGTTTTCGATTTTGGCAATGCTGGTGCTTTCAAGGGTGCGCAACCTTGGCACACCGTACTGGAAGGCGGTGCGCGAACAAAACGCGACCTTCTTCGGTTTTATCGGCGAGCAACTTTCGGGCACTGAAGACATTCGATCTTCGGGCGCGACGCAGTACGTGATGCGCAGTTTTTTTGAGCGCCTCAGAACCTGGTATCCGGTGGTTTGGCGCAGCAACATGCTTGGCGGCAGCATGTGGGTGGTGTTTGAAATCTTGATGGCGATTGGTACAGCCCTCGCATTCGGGGTTGCCGCGCCGCTCTATCAGAACAAGGTGATCTCGCTGGGCACGGTCTATCTGATCTATCAGTACACCAGGCTGCTTGCCGAACCGCTCGATCAGATTCGCAATCAACTTCAAGAATTGCAACGTGCCGATGCGGGCATCTCGAGGGTGACTGAACTGCTGGCGACCAGCTCAAAACTGATTGACGGATCAGGCGCAAACTGGTCTGACCGGGCGCTCGAGGTGGAGTTTCGCGGGGTGCATTTTGGTTACGAGGATGATGCCAAACCCGAGAAACCGCTCGAAATTAGCACTCCTGAAAAAGTGCTCGAAAATATTTCGTTCAAGCTCGAGGCTGGAAAAGTCTTGGGTTTGCTGGGTCGAACTGGCAGCGGAAAAACCACGCTGGCACGTCTGATGCTGCGCTTTTACGACCCACAACACGGCGAGATTCGCTTGAACGGCATTCCGTTGACTGCTGCAAAACTCGAGGAGGTGCGCAGCCGAGTCACCTTGGTCACGCAAAATGTTGAACTCTTTCAAGCCAGCATCCGCCAGAACCTGAGTTTTTTTGACGAAGCCGTTTCAGACGCCCGAATTTGGTTGGCACTCGAGGAACTGGGTTTGCACGACTGGGTGCGCAACCTGCCCAAGCAACTTGATACCGAACTCTCGAGCGCCAACCTCAGCGCGGGTGAAGCGCAATTGCTGGCGTTCACCAGGGTTTTCTTGCGCAACCCCAGCATTATTATTCTTGACGAAGCCAGCAGCCGCCTCGACCCCGCCACCGAAGCGCTCTTAGAGCGTGCCGTCACGAAACTGCTGAAAGGTCGCACCGCTATCATCATCGCGCACCGGCTGCAAACGATTTTGCGCAGTGACGAAATCTTGATTCTCGAGGATGGAAAAATGCTCGAGCATGGCAGCACCAAAATCCTTGGGAACGATCCCAACTCGAGGTTCGCGCAATTGCGACGCACTGGTTTAGAGGAGGTGTTGGTATGAGTGCCAAACCGCTGAGCGCCTGGCACGTGGTCACAACCATGATTCGGCAACAAGCTCCGTTGTACGCCCTCAATACCTTGATGTGGGGCTTGGTCTTCACCATTCCACTTTTAGAGGGCTTGATCGCCAAATTGTTTTTTGACACCCTCGAGAAACGCCCGCTCGAACTCAACATCAGGTCAATCATTGCCCTCGTGATGGTGGTCGCCGTTGCTCGAGCCTTATCAATTGTGGGCGGCATGGCTGCCGACATCCCCTGGCGGTTTCGCATCAGTGCGTTGCTGCGCCGCAACCTTCTGGCGCACATTCTCGAGCGCCCTGGCGCACGGGCGTTGCCGGTCAGCGTGGGTGAAGCCATCAGCACACTTCGGGATGACCCTGGCATGGTCGAGGAAACCAGCGATTGGACGCTGGACATCAGCTCTCGAGTGGTGTTTCTGGTGGTCGCACTGGGGATTTTATTTTCGATCAACGCCCGCATCACCCTGCTGGTGTTTGTACCGCTCGCCATCGTCATGAGCCTGACCTATTTTTACGGCAGCAAACTCGAGAAACTCCGCGAGCAGAGCCGTGAAAGCACCGCCAAAGTCACCGGCGCTCTGGGTGAAATGTTTGGTGCGGTGCAGGGCATTCAGGTGGCTGGTGCGGAAGCCAGGGTGATGGCGCATTTCAAACGCCTCGGTGATGTCCGCCGTGCGGCACTGCTGCGCGACAGCGTTCAAACCCAAGTTTTGAACGCCATTTACGGCAATGTGGTGCAATTTGGCACGGGTTTTATTTTGTTATTGGCGGCATCGGGTATGCGCGAAAAAACCTTCACCATCGGCGATTTTGCGGTCTTTGCCAGTTACCTCGAGCGGGTGGCGCACACCACCGAATTCTTTGGGCATTTTATGAGCACCATGCGCCAAACTGGGGTCAGCATCAAACGCATGATCGAGTTGTTGCAAGGCGCAAACCAACAAAAATTGATTGAACCACATCCAATCGTGCTTTCAGGAAAAATACCCGACCTCGAGATCAAAGTCAAAACCGCTTCGGACAGCTTGCAACGCCTCGAAATCCGTGATCTTGGCTATCAGTTTGAAAGCAGTGCCCGAGGCATCAAGAACATCAACCTGACGCTCGAGCGTGGCAGTTTTACGGTCATCACTGGGCGTATCGGTTCGGGCAAAACCACGCTGCTTCGCGCCATGCTTGGGCTTCTCGAGCCGCAAACGGGTTCGGTGTTGTGGAATGGCAGCCCTGCCAGCGCCCAAGATTTGATTCCACCCAGGGTCGCCTACACCTCGCAAGTGCCAGTCTTGTTTAGCGGCACATTGCGCGAAAATATTTTGCTTGGGCTGCCAAACGACCCAATCAAACTCGAGCAAGCCGTGAAAAACGCGGTGCTCGAGCAAGACCTGCTGGGCTTAGAGGAGGGTTTTGAAACCAAGATTGGGAGCAGGGGCGTCAAGCTTTCGGGCGGGCAAGTCTCGAGGACTGCCGCCGCCAGAATGTTTGTGCGCGAACCCGAATTGCTGGTCTTTGACGACCTCTCGAGCGCCCTGGATGTCAACACCGAATCGCAACTCTGGGACCGGGTTTTTGAACACTCGAGCGAGACGACGTGTTTGGTCGTCTCGCACCGCAAACCCGCCTTGAAACGTGCCGACAAAATTATTGTGCTCGAGCATGGCAGCATTACGGCTGTCGGAAGGCTCGAGGAGCTTCTGGAAACCAGCGCTGAGATGCGCAGGTTGTGGTCGGGCGAACTCGAGTGATTTTAGGATGCTTGGTCATGGTCTACGCTCATGACACGGTTTTGCTTGCGGGCTTTTTCGGCGGCAAAGACCATCAGATGACTTTCCAGAGTTTGACTTGCGCCCGACAAAATATGCGCTGGGTTGTTCTCCGTCAGTGCCGTGACAAACGCCCGCATGATGTTTTCATCGCCGCCACCGTGACCAGACAGAATTGAACCATCAGACTCGAGTTCGGTATTGACGGTTGTGGTTTCCCTGGTCAAGAAATCGTATATTTCCAGAATATTTCCGTTACCGTACAATTCGGCTTTCGTACCAAAAATTCGGGTTTCTCTGTCCCGAGGTTTGGTGAAGGCGGTCATGGTGAAACTGGCGGTCACAGCGCCCTCAAACTCGAGGTTAACGACCTGATGATCGACCACATCGTTGTCCAGACCGCCGTAAACGCAGCGCCCATAATTTCCCGTTCGCAGCGCCTCCAGAATCCCCTTTTCGCTGATGTCGGTGGTGATGACATTGAGGGGCCAGTCCGTGTTGCCCTCCGCCAGATTGTCAAAGTAAAAACGTTTTGCGTCATACGCGCAGGTACTGGCAACTCCGCAATCCAAACAGCGATCAGCCGCACCAACGGGGCGAAACTCTTTTTTAAAGTGACTCAGGCTGCCAAAGCTCGAGACGGCAACGCAGGGTTTACCGACAATGTAACTGAGCCAGTCCAAATCATGACACGATTTTTGCAACAGCATCGAACTCGAGCGTGCCTCATTGTGCCAGTTGCCGCGCACAAAAGAATGCGCCTGATGCCAGAAGCCGACAGGCTCGAGGTGTTGCACGGAAATGAT
>JAYTKL010000262.1:0-10552 GCA_043730305.1 Deinococcales bacterium
CTTCAGGGTCAAAACCAAAATCGGCGCAAACTCGAGCAGCGGCGTCGAAACCACTGCCACCACGCAATCTGGCACACCGCAACCAACCTCGAGCAAGATCGGTTTTGTCAGCGTTTCGGAAAGTGCGATTTTGGGAAACACCACCCGCTTAGGAACGGCGCAATTTTACGAGGCGCAAAACAACGAACCACCGACCGTTGACGGTTTTGGTGCAACGCCCGACAGTTGTCTGGTGTTGGCTGCTGGACAGAACCAACCCCCGCAACCCGCCAGTTTAAAACCGTTGGACGCCGGTACGGAATTAAGTCTGCAATCAGGCTCGAGCGTTTACACCAAACTGCTGAAAACCGCAATTTCTGGCACGATTTTTTACAGCAACAACCCAATGACGCCCCTGGCTGCCGTGCCAGACAATTTGACCGTCAGCATTCCTGGAAGTGCCACAGGTTTTCCAGCCTTTAACAATGTGGCTTTGCCTGCCTTCCCCGCAGATTTTACGGTTTCTGCCCCAGCCAGCGGCGACCCATTGGCGCTGGACGGCACGATCATCTGGGACGGAGGCTTAAACGCCAGCAACTCCATGAGCATCTTTATTTCCTCGAGTGTCAAAGATGGTCCTGGCGCGATTTGTTTTGCCATTGATGACGGTTCGTTTGCCGTGCCGAGCAATGTCAAAACTGCTTTTGAGGCAGCAGGTTTAACGCAAGCCAAACTGTTTTTCGTCACGCGAAATGCCAGCCGTTCTGAGACCGCCAACGGTGCAACGCTGAATTTGAGTGTTTCGCGCAGCAAATTCGTAGGTTTTTAAACAAGATTAAAGGGGTTATTCATGCGAAAAATGTTGATTCTGGGATTGCTGTTACTGGGTTTTACAGCCTGTCCTGTCACGCCCACAGCTCCCAAGCTTACTCGAATCGAGATCACACCAATCTCTGTGTTGCTGACTGTGGTTGGACAAACCCATGCGTTTACTGCCCAGGGTTTTGATCAAAACAACCAAGCATTCCAGACCACGTTCACCTGGGTGTCATCAAACCCAAGCGCAGTATCGGTCAATAACATGGGCGAAGCAAACGCTTTGATCAGCATTGGAAGCGCACAACTCAGGGCAAAAGTGGGCGATCTCGAGTCACCACCCGTGAGTGTCATCATTGCCCAACCCGCACCAGGTGCAATACTTGTGAGTGACGCACAAGTATTGACTGGTCCCGAACCACTCGATCCAGATCAGGCACTCGAGTTGGGTGCTCAAAGCAAACTCACTTTGACTGGTGTCACTGGTCTTGCCCCTGGCACGATTTTGCTCGCCAGCGAAGCCAAGCCTGTTGGTGGGCGCGTTGTATCTGTGACAGACATAGGCAACGGCAAGCTTGAGGTCATCCTTGAGGCGGTCACATTGCCTGAAATGCTGGCACATTACTCCATTGAGGGTCGATACTTAATTCGAGAAGAATTTAGCTCAGATGATCAAACCAAAGCTGCTAGCCCCAGAAGCGAGACGGATGAGTACCCTTTTTCGTGGGGACCTTTAAAATGCAAACTCGGCGGTGCGTTAACGCTGGGTGGGGCGAGCCTCACGTATACCTTTAAGCCAGACGTGAGTGTCGAAACTCGTTTTGATGAGTCAATTGCAATGGTCAAAATTACTGGGACTTTGACGGGTACGATCAAAGGCACAGTGCGTCTTGTCGGGCAATTGACAGGGACAGCCAATTGCAAGCTCGAAACCATGCGCAAAATCATTCCCTTGGGTGGTCCAATCGCAGCGATTATCGCGCTTCAAGTGCCTGCTGGTATCCGAGCGGATTTGGCGCTGACCATTAAAACACCCAGTGCAGAACTTGGATTCGAGCATAAAACCACTGCCAAGGTCACGGCGGGCTTTTCGTGCGACATGAATTTTGGTTTGTGCGCCAACTTGAGTGATGCCGATATCAAGTCCGAAACCAAACCCGTCTTGAACATCAGCAGTATCCCTACGGATTTTCGGATCGAGGGCAACGCCGGCTTGTACGGATTTATTGGTTTAGATGTGGGTTCGCCCATCGGTCAGGCACTTGGCTTGAGCAAACCCTTGAGTCTTTTCGAGGCATTTTTAGGTGCACGTCAGAGTTTTACCTTTGGCAGCAAGAATACCCAGGCTAAAGATGCTGCCTACGCCTCAAAATACGACCTGAAACTTTATGGTGAACTTGGTTTTGGTGGTGATGTGAAAAAAGCATTGAAGAAGTTGTTTACAACAAATATCACCACCCCGCTCGCGTTGATAATCGAAATTCCTCTTGATACCTCGACTTTTGGTCAGGACAAAGTTGATAAAACCCAAGTCAATGTTGGAGAGGCAACGAAATTCACGATTAATCTCGATTCCAAGTCGCTCAATTATGTCGGGATTGGATACAACGTCGAGCGAATCCTGATCTACCGAAAACCACCTGGCAAGACCGATCTCGAGGACACTCCCGTTGGCAGTGTGTCAGCCTCGGGTGGTCAGTCAGAATTCAATTGGACGTGGACACCCACCAAGTCAGACGTTGGCAGCAACGAATTCTATGCTTTTGTCGAGACAAAGCCGCTGAGTATCCCGCTCGAGATCAAAGAGAACTCAAAATTGGTTGTTAACGTCGCTGGCGATTCGTTTGTTAACATTGCTTTTTCAGGCAGCAAAACTGAGGATTACACAGCGCCAGCAACTGGCAGTCAAAGCTCGAGCGTTGATGTGGCGTGGCATTTTGAACAAGGCGACAAATCCCCAAGCATATCGCCGCCAAGTATTATTTTAGGGCAACCCACCCCAGGATATGGTTATTACTTTTTAAAACCAAACCTGGATGGTTTGGTGACCCACACAGGAATATACAGCCTTAAGGAAAATTGCACTTGTGAAGTTGGCACCACTGAACGCCGTAGCAACATAGACTTTAGCTCGAGCAGCACCAATCTACTCGCTTCTTTGGTTGATTTTAGTGTTTTCGTTTTAATGCAGCCAGATGGTTCGTATAGCGGAATCGTATATTTCCCCAATTTTAATTTTTCGGGCAATTACACGGGTTCGGCATTTGCCAATGAGGGTTGTCCAAGTGAGCCACAGACACCAGTCAATAAAACTTTGAACGGCGTACTCGAGCAAAAACCAATCGTTACAGCAGAATTTAAGGGCAAGATTGACCTGAATAAGGACAGTTATCTGCAAGGTAACGTCACTATTCCTGATCAAACGGTGAGTGTGCTGACCGGACCCTCGAGTTCTTGGCAAGTGCCAGTGACCATCACCATTGCATGGAAACTTGGTTTCTCGGCTGCCGTCAAAAGCTCGGTCACCACTGTACCGTTTGTTCCAAGTGTCTTGCCAGTGCTCTCAAGTCCAGTGCAAAACAATACAACACCGTTTGGGAATCAAATCAGTCCTGCCGAAAAAACAGCACGCAAACCACGCTGTTAACCACTTCTCGAGCCTGCCGCCCCTCGAGATTCAATCCCAAGCCTTCACGCCTTACGAAAACCTTGCTCGAGCCTGAACTGGCGGATCAGGTTCGAGCGATTTGAGGAGTGGTGCAATGCAGCGAAAACAAATGCCAGATTGTTCGCGCCAAAAAACGATTCTTGCAAGGTTTGTGGTATTTAAGCCCAGTCGATGCCGTGCTGGCTGGCAAACGCACGTTGCAAGAGTGGGTGGAAGCCGTGGCACTCGAGCGCGATTTTGAGATGCAGGGCAAAACCAGGCGAAAGCAGTATCCTGAATTCACTCGAGCTTTCACAGTTGACACAAAAAATTGATCTCGAGTTGATGCAACTGGTTTGTATTGGAGGTTCACGGTGAAACAAGTTTTGACGTTTGGTTTTTTGCTGCTGGCACTCTCGAGCTGTCCGAGCACCCCACCCAATCCGCCTCCACCCACCAAAGGCAGTATTTCTGGCACGGTCGGCTTTCCGGCGGGCGTGGCAAGTGCCGACAACATCCCAGAATTGGTGGCTGGCGATGTGATCGTCAAATTCAAAGCTGGCACCCGCAGCGAATCACGCCTCGCGGTGCGCGGGGTCGATTTGCAACGAGGCTCGAGCATTGGCGTCAGTTCAACGTTTTTGTACCGTTCAAAATCGGTCTTGGATGCCCGAGCGACCCTCGAGTTGGTGCAAACCTTGCAAGACCGATCCGATGTCGAATACGCCCAGCCCAATTATATTGACCACATCACCAAAGCCCCTCGAGATGTGGGTTACCCACTGCAATGGCATTATCCAGCCATCAACTTGCCCCAAGCCTGGGATGTCGTTGACGGCACACAAGGGGCAAGCGTGGTGGTGGCGGTCATTGACACGGGTATCCTCTGGGCTGGTGATGCCTCGGCGCAAACGCATCCCGATCTGATCGGCAAGGTGCTGCCAGGGTACGACATGATTACCGATCCTCGGGCTTCAAGGGACGGCGACGGACGCGACAACGACCCGTTTGATGTCGGCGATCTGATCGAAGCCACCCAATCGAGTTATCACGGCTCGCACGTTGCGGGCACGATTGCCGCCAGCACCGATAACCTTAAACAAGGCTCGAGCACCGAGGCGCTTGGCGTGGCGGGCATCAGTTGGGGCGCAAAAATTTTGCCCGTGCGGGTGCTGGGTCAAGGCGGCGGCAGCAGTGTCGATATTCTTGATGGTGTGCTCTGGGCGGCGGGGATTGCCGTGCCTGGAATGCCCGCCAACCCCAACCCTGCCAGCGTGATCAACATGAGTTTGGGCGGCAAGAGGTCGTGTTCGCAAAGTCCAGCCGAACAAGACGTGCTCAATCAGGTCAGAGCCAAAGGCGTGATCGTGGTGGTCGCGGCGGGCAATAACAACATCAATGCCGCCGATTTTTCACCTGCCAGTTGTGCGGGCGTGATTACGATTGGGGCAACCGATTTGCCTGGTGCTCGAGCGCCGTATTCCAACTTTGGGACTCGAATTGATGTCATGGCTCCAGGTGGCGACACGGGCGTTGACACGAACAACGACAAGTTTGCCGATGGCGTCCTCAGCCTGGGCAAAGACGACGCCAAGGATGAATTTACTTTTACCTTCGAGAACGGCACGTCGATGGCAGCGCCGCACGTGGCTGGCGTGGTTGCCCTGATGAAAGCCTTGCGTCCAAATTTGACCCCAGATCAAGCCCTGAATGTTTTGCGCGACACCGCCAAATCACGAACCGCCACCCAATGTCAGGGGCGAAAAGGTGGCACTCAAGCCGCCACAGATTGCGGTGCGGGCTTGATCGATGTCTTTGCAGCCGTGAACGCCGTGAATGGCTTGACCAGCAGCACCCAAGATTTCAATTTAAAACTCTCCAAAGGCGGCTTGACCATCAAGCCAGATGCCAGCGCCAGCGTCAACCTCGAGATTGCCTGCACGGGTGGTCTGAACGGATTGGTGGACTTGGCAGTTGAGGGTCGCCCCACTGGGGTCACAATCAACACAAGCGGCACTTCTACCTGCGGCTCGAGCGTGACTTTAAACATTGCCGTGGGTGGCAGCGTCGCCAGCCAAACGTATGCCCTGACTTTTTACGGCACTTCAGGAACGCTCGAGCGGTCTGTGGGCTTCAGCCTGACCGTGCAAGCCACACCGCCAACTGTCCAGGGAACAATCGTGCTGGCAGCCTTCGTCAACAGCCAGGGCAACCTCGAGGAGACAAAATCGAATTTTGTTCAGCTCACGCAGTCAAGCTCGAGTGCGGCGTTTAGTGTCGGCGATCTTGAAACTGGAAATTACCTGGTGATTGCCTGGAAAGATGTCAATGGCGATCAAAAATTGAACGCTGGCGATCTGATTGGTCTGGAATCCAAGTTGGTGCAACCGAGCAAAACAGGTTTGAGTTTAAAACTCGAACCGTACAGCGAAACCTCGAGGCTTCAAGCGAGCCTGAAATTCAATGATGCCCTGAAAAGCCTGATCGAATCCAAACAAGCCCGATAACGCTCAAATCAATTTTGAACCTCGAGCTGTAATGCTCGAGGTTCAATTTTTAATTGCGGCAAAATCCTGACCAATTTTAATTGTCAAATCTGCACCAAGCACGCCCTCACCACTGACCAAAGCCTCGCCAATACCCAGAAAAGCCTGTGCCGCTCTGGCTTCCTCGAGGTTGAGGTTGGACAGGATGGTGGTCAGTTTTGGATTGCCAGGATTGCTATTGCTGGCAAAAACATTCTGAAACCCAGCCACCCGCAACTTCGAGATTGCCAAATTCTGCAACTCCAGATCGCTGGCAACCACCGCCACCGACAAGTTCTTGACCTCTCGAGCCTCGAATAGATTTGCGCCGCGCAAGTGCTTGACCACCAAATTTTGAATCGCCCGATTGTCGGGCAACCAAAAACTTTTGCCGCCCAAACGCCCAAAATCTCCTGGCAACAACAGGGTGTCGGTGCGAGGTCTGGACAGCAAAAACCCCAGCGCCATGCCCACATGCTGACGCGTTAAATTGGTGCGGGTGTTGGCTTGGATGGCGCTTGCAACCTTTGGTAAAGCCAAAATACCAGCAGGAGATTTGAGACGCTCGAGTAGCGCTCGCATAAAGGCTTGCTGACGTTGCGTGCGACCGATATCGCCCAAATTGTCGTGGCGAAACCGCAAGAAACCCTCGGCTTGAACCCCGTTCAAATGCTGCAACCCAGGCTTCAAATGAATCTCGAGTTTGGCGGCGGTATCGCTGTAATCCATTGCCTGAGGCACAAAAAGATCAATCCCGCCTAAAGCATTGACCAGCGCCTTAGAACCATCAATTGAAACCAGCAAATACCCGTTAATTGGAATGCCCAGCAAACCCTCCACCGCCCGAACGCTCGCCTCTGGACCACCCAAAATGGCGGCATTGATCTTGTCGTTCGCTCGAGTTCCAGCCCCGACGCGGGTGTCCCTCGGGACGGACAGCAATTTGAGCGCCTGTTGTTGCGGATTGAGTTGCACCACAATCATGGTGTCGGTCAAACCCGAAAAATCCTCAGGTGCTCGGGTGTGATAACCACTGTAATTGTGACTGACCCCCGCCAGCAAAAATGTGACAGGCGCTTTTGGAGCGTTCGGCAGTGCCGCAAAACGCTGAATCATACTCCAAGCTGGTGCAGCCCAAACAATTAACGCCGCCAGACCCGCCAGAAAAAGCCAAGGCAGGACACGAATTTTTTTACGTTTTAACGGTTTGACCTGCAAAAATCACCTCGAGAGACGGGTTCTCTTGAACCACGCTAAAAAGCTTAACCCAAGATCGTGAAGACTGACTCATCAAAAAAACCTGACTCGAGAAGCTCGAGTCAGGTTGAAAAACTGGTTTTGTTACGGGTTTTAAATTGGTGCCAAGGTGATGTCCGCACCAGCGACAGGTGTGCTGCCATTGTAAACAACAGCATCTTTCTGACCGCCCAAATCGCCAGCGTCGCACGCCAAAGCATTGGAATTCTTGTTCACACACGCCACCAGTCGGTACGTTCCAGCTTCCAAGCTCGAGAAACCACCGCGTTTTGCGGTCAGCGTGTAGGTTGTGCTGCCGACACTGTTGTCAAGATCAACCACGACACGACCACTCTTGGCATTGTTCGGATCGTATTTTGTTCCGTCAAAGAAATCGGCATAAACGTAAACCGTGGTTTTGGCTGGCGGTGGAGCAGTAGGATTGGTGGCTTTGCGCAGTGCCAAACCGGCTTGCAGCAGACCTGCGCCAAAGGTGTTGGCTGCCCCCAAATTTCTGGCGGTGCTGGTCAAAATATCGCGCACTTGCACACGGGTTAAAGCCGAATTTTTGCTGAGCATCAAACCCGCAATCGCAGCCACCTGCGGGGTTGCTTCCGAAGTTCCTGAAAGTTTTCCGTAAGTGGTGGGGCTTGCAAAATTGGTAGACGTAATCTGCTCACCTGGGGCAACAAGTGCCAGTTGAGGACCTTGGGCGCTGAAGCTCGAGATGCCATTGGTTTTGTTGACGCTGCCCACCGCAATCACATTGGTATTGCGGGCTGGATAGTAAACGCCAACACTGGCATCGTTGCTGTTTCCGGCTGCCGAAACAATCACCGCACCCTTACCGACGGCGTAAGCAATGGCGTCATCGATCCCCGCATCCGTTGTACCCACAGCCAAAGGAATACCCAAGCTTAAGTTGATTACTTTCGCGCCCTGATCGGCGGCGTAACGAATGGATTTTGCCAAAGTGGTGGTTGGGCTGGCTGCGCCTTGGTTATCGTAACCAAAGACTTTGACCACCAAGATTTTACCCGTCCAGGTTAAACCACTCACGCCTTTGGCATTGCTGGTGGCGGCGGCGATAATGCCTGCGGTTGAAGTTCCGTGTCCTGCGTTGGCAATTGGTTGACCCATGTCGTCCAAATTCGGCAATTCGCTTGGGTCGTTGTCCTCGGTGGTACAGGTTGCACCGTTAAAGGTGGCGCAAAAATCTTTGCCAGGCGTGAAACGCCCAATCAAATCTTCGTGATCGGTCTTGATGCCTGTGTCCAACACCGCAATCAAATTGTCCGTCAAATCTTTTTGAACCGCCCAAGCCGCCTGAGCATCGATTTGCACCAGGTAATCCTGAGCATCGTAGAGGGCATCATTTGGGGTTGGCAATGCCATCGGACGGTAAATGTACTCGGGTTGCGCGATCAAGCCTGTTTGTTGCGCCACTCGAGCTGCAAAAGCCTGTTCAGTCTCACCGCTCGGCACGGTCAAGCTCGAGATGGTGTCCGTTACGTTGCGCACCTGCACGCCGCGCAAACCGGCGGCGCGGGTGCTCGAATTGGAACCGATCAACAAAATGCTTCCCTTGACATGAGGCGCATTCCAGTCAACCACACCAGAGTTGATGGCTCGAGCCTCGCCCGTCCGTGTTGTCTCGGGCAGGTTGGAAGTTAACAGTGCTGGATTGACCGTGACCTTGCCCGAAATTCCGGCTGTTCCCTGGGCAATGATTGTGATGTTGAGCGTGCCAAAATCGCTTGGATTGGCGATGCTGGTGGCTTTAATGGTCACGATAGGGTTTGCAGGAACGGCGGCGGGCGCTTTGTAATTGCCGTTGGCGTCAATGCTGCCCTCCGCTGGGCTGCGATCCCAGGTGACCGCCACCACTTTGCCCGTCTCGTCGGTTGCCACAAACTGAATGGTCGAATTGACCGCCACCGAAACGCCAGTTGCCGCACCCGCCAGTGGTTTGAGCAGCAAGGCTTCCTTGATTGGCGCGGGTGGACAAGCCACCAACAGACCCGCCAGTACCAAGCCGAGAGGGATTAGATTTGCCAAGCCGTTATTCTTAAATCTCATCAATGATTTCATAAGTCCAGTTTTGAGCTTGTTTGTGCGTTCGCGGTGAAGAGAACCTTAATAACCTTTAGCTTCTGTCTTGGGTTTATGCTCATTGTTGAGGTTATTGATGGTTAAGGTTTGATCTGGGAACTTTTGAATCTTTGGTCGCGTAACAAGGTCAGGAGTTGTTTTTATGACTGAACGCAAACTGTCTCGTTACCGACAAGACCGAATCATGGGAGGGGTCGCCAGTGGGTTGGCAGCCTACTTGGGAGTTCATCCAGCCATCGTGCGGTTGTTCTTGGTACTTGCCGTGTTGGGTTTAATTTCCGTACCCAGACTTGATGCACTGGTGGTCATTGCCTATTTTGCCGCCTGGGTGCTCGTGCCCGAAACAAAACCCGAACTCGAGCTTGAAGTCAAACCCCTCGTGCCCGGTCTGGTGCGTCCAAAACACGGCAGGCGCGTCGAGGGCGTCTGCGCTGGTATCGCTCGAGCCTACAAACTCGATGCGAATTTGGTGCGGGTGGTCATGATCGTGTTGGTGTTCTTTGGGGGTCTGGGATTGATGACGTATGTGGCAGGTTGGATTTTGATGCCCAACGAAACCACGCCCCCAGATTTAACTGACGCGGAATTGATCGCTCGAGATCAAAAAGGAGATCGCTCCTGACAAGATTTTTGTGGCGCACCCTCATCAACGCACTGGCTTTGTACGTGGTCAGCGCGATTTTCCCAAGCCTTATTTTCTTCTCGAGTGGCGGTGCTGGCGATTACTTGATCGCTGGTGCGGTGTTGGGACTTGCCAATGCGGTTCTGCGCCCAGTGCTGCTTTTGCTGACGCTGCCATTCAACATCCTAACCTTTGGGTTGTTCAGTTTTGTCGTCAACGCCGTGGTTTTGCTGCTGGTCGCCAATGACACCAAGCTCGAGACGGGCGGGTTTTTTGCGGCGCTGGTTGCCAGTGTGCTGTTAAGTCTTGCTGGATAAATGTATCCGCTTTTAAATTCTTTGTAAGTCAATTTTAATTGTCATACAAACTATGCTACACTCATTGCATGTCATCAAAACTCATAAGGTTCTTTACGCCAAAAACGGATGACCTCAAGAGCCTCACCTTTAAGAATTGAGGTTGGATGCTTGCATTAGCCCTGGCTGCCGCCCTAACCGCTTGCCCGCAAACGCCACCAGCCAACCCAGACCCGCAAATCGTTAACGCCAGCATCGTTGGGTTGCCTGGTTCCAGCACACCCATTGCCTCCAACGCCTCGAGCGGGGTGAAATTCGA
>JAYTKL010000263.1:0-18918 GCA_043730305.1 Deinococcales bacterium
AGGCTCGAGCCTAGACACGATCCCGAGTGGATTTCCGTTAACGGGTGACATCAGTTCGACCTTTGGCTACCGTTTAAATCCGTTCAACCGCAAATTGCAGCGCCACACGGGTTGGGATATTGCCACTGCCATAGGCACACCGATTTCCGCCACCGCCAACGGTGTGGTCGTCACGGCGGGCATGTCGAGCATCGGTTACGGTTTACACGTGATCGTCGATCATGGCAACGGGCTTAAAACCTTGTTCGGGCATCTCTCGAGCATCGAAGTCAGCGTTGGGCAAGAAGTTTACCTGGGTGACGAGATTGGGCTGGTCGGTTCGACAGGAAATTCGACAGGACCACACTTGCATTACGAGGTGCGCCTGAACGACGCCCCAATTGACCCAGGTCCTTTTTTGGTGCGCGAGGTCAGTGAAAACCCAATGCCGCGCAGCAATGTTCTGGATGAAGTGGCTGAACAATTTAACCAACTGGCTCGAGAACTCGCACCACAATAAAAAGTCATAAGCATACGCTGAACCAAACAACAAAAATCCATCTCAAACAGAAACTCGAGATGGTTTAAAAACAGTTGAATTGTTCGACATCAGCCAACAATCTGTAAATTTAAACTCAAAATTGCTTAAGCAGAACGGTCTCTGACTGGACTTCTCGAGCGACTCCAAAACCACAACCCGCCCATCAGGACTGCACCCAAGGCTGAAATCAGTATTGTGATGTTCCGAAAAAACACGATGGTTTTGACTTGCAAGGGATAAATCTGTTTTTCCTCAAGGTATTTTTGACTGACAAAACGTTCACCTTGCGTTCCAGTCCCCTCGAGAAAAGCTTCTTGGTCACGAATCACCATGATTTGTGGCGAACCAATTTTTGTGCCAGCAGGTTCACCCGGAGTTTCTTCAACGAACAAACCAGCCACAGCCGCATCTTCGGGTTGGATCAACTGCACCAAGCTCGAGCCGTTTGAAAGCACACCTGCAACCACAAAACTGGCAATGCAAACAACCAGTGCCAGAACAGCCAAAACACCAGCAATGCCACGAACTCGATTCACAAAAACCTCAGTTGAAAGTCATCTCGAGGAGCGCAACATGCACCCCTCGAGTTGTTCAAAAATTATTGAGCGCTGGAAACAAAGCGAATGGTTGCATCAAGTATTTTATTGACGCGACCTGCGGTAATTGCGGGATGTTTCGCCCCAAAATCGGTAATGTTGACTTTAAATTTTGCCACGATTGCCACAACATCACCTGCATAACCAATGCCTTTGGTGACTTCATTGGCTTTGGTGAAACGCACGGTTGCTGCACTGGTCAGTGATTTGGTAATGCCATTAAGGGTTAAATTGCCAGTCACACGGTACTTGTCGCCACCTGTATTTCTGATGCTGGTGGTCACGAATTTCACTTCAGGGTTCTTATCAAAATTGAACCAATCGGCACTCCGCATGTGCTCATTTCGTAAAGGCACGCCCGTATCAATGCTCGCACCATCAATCACAAGGTTGGCGCTGCCTGTTTTGGCTTCGGGATCAAATTGAACTGTGCCACTGATTTTGTTGGTGCGTCCTGTGAAGTTCTCGATGTCAGTTTCATTCTCGATGGTAAAAACTTTTTGCGCGTCGAACTTGGCATCGGTGGGAACGATAAAAGCACGGTTGGCAGCCAAAGAAATGGAAAGTGCGGCAATTCCTGCGGTGAATACTCCAATGACAATACGTTTGTTCATGTTGGACCTCCTTGTGGTCTGGTTAAACTATGGCGTTTTAAAAGCTGGGCTTGTGTCAAGGTCTTGACATGGCAACTCGAGCACAGGCGGTAAAGCATCAATGACAATAAGACAAGCACCATTGAACTTTGCGGGGCAATTCAACGAATATAGATCATGATGCGTCAGAAAACAGACAATAATCCTGCATCTTTGTATTCGCGGCTTCTCGAGGGATTTCGTGGAAAACCAAAATTAGGTGTGTCACAAAAGCACAATGCGGACATCTGGGTGGTGACAGACACCAATTGGAGCAATGCCATTCAACCCCAAGAAATGCGTGAAATGGGCGCGATCTGTCCTCCTAGACCATACCGCAAAGGCGAATTCATTTACCGTCCAGGCGATCCCGCCGAGAGTTTGTTCATTGTGCTGGAGGGTAATGTCAAGCTCTCAATGCAAGGCTCAACGGGGCGTGACCGTGTGGTTGCCGTTTGTGGACCAGATGATTTCTTTGGCGAATCCTTTCTGACAGGCAGCAGCCAACAACATTCCGAAGCGGTTTGTCTGGCAGATCAAACAGTTGTTTGTCCCATCTCGAGATCACAATTTTTAGAAGTTTCACAGCGCGTTCCTGGCGTTGCACTGCTGTTCGCCACCGTACTGGTCGCCCGAGTGCAAAGGCTCGAGACTCAACTCGAGTTGATGGCATCACCCGCCCAAGCTCGGTTGGGGCGTTGTTTACTGCTGCTGGCAAAACGTTTCGGGGCTGAAATTAAACCTGGCATTTTAAACCTGAACATTGGTCTAAAACACGAAGACCTGGCAAGTCTTGCCGCCACCACTCGGGTGTCGGCAACGCAAGCGATCAGCGTGTGGCGAGCGCAAGGTTTAATCGAAGGAACTCGAGGCGAGTACCAAATTCGGATGGAAGCTTTTGAAACCATGATTGAACAACTCGAGCAAAAGCGATTGTAAGCATATAATTTGCTTATGACCACCGACGAATTCCGCACGCTCGGTCACGAACTGATTGACTTTATCGCCAATTACCGTGACCAGATCGAAACCCTGCCCGTGCTCTCGAGCCTCAAACCTGGCGAAGTGCAAGCGCAATTTGCAGCCAGCGCCCCCGAAACTGGCGATCGTCTTGCGGGTTTGGTATCCGACCTCGAGAAACTCAAACCCGCGCTGACCCACTTTCAGCACCCACGTTACTTTGCGTACTTTCCAGCCAACTCGAGCCTGGAGGGCGTGCTGGGTGATCTGGTCAGTTCTGGACTCGGGCAATTGGGACTCAACTGGCAATCCAGCCCGCTCTTGACCGAACTCGAGGAGGTCATGACCGACTGGATGCGTCAAGCCCTTGGACTCTCGAGCGCTTGGCAGGGTGTGATTCAGGACACCGCCTCGAGCACCAGCCTGTTGGCGCTGATGTGCGCTCGAGAACGAACCAGCCATTACAGCCTCAACCGTGGCGGCATTCAAGCCGAAGCCAAAAGATTGATCGTTTACACCTCGAGTCAAGCCCACTCGAGCATCGAAAAAGCCGTGCTGCTGGCAGGGTTCGGACGCGAAAACCTGCGCAGCGTTGACACCGACCAGAATTTTGCCATGATCCCAGAGGCACTCGAGGCTGCCATTTTGCACGATCTCGAGATTGGAAATTTACCTTGCGCGATTGTGGCTTCCGTTGGCACGACCACCAGCACCGCCATTGACCCCATAAGCGCCGTCTCGAGCATCGCCACAAAATACGGGGTTTGGTTGCACGTGGACGCGGCAATGGCGGGCAGTGCCATGATTGTTCCCGAATGCCAGCATTTGTGGGCTGGGGTTGAAAGTGCGGATTCAATTGTTTTAAACCCGCACAAATGGCTTGGGGCGACCTTTGACTGCACCCTTTACTACGTGCGGGACAGCCAGCATCTGGTTCGCGTCATGAGCACCAACCCGAGTTACCTGCAAACCTCGCAGGACGGGCAAGTCAAAAATTACCGCGATTGGGGGATTCCCCTGGGTCGCCGCGCCAGGGCGTTCAAACTCTGGTTTTTGATTCGCAGCGTCGGACTCGAGGGACTGCGGACACGGTTACGGCGCGACATGGCAAACGCGCAGTGGTTTGCGGCGCAAATTGATGCCACGCCAGACTGGGTTCGGCTTGCGCCCGTGCCACTGCAAACCGTCTGCGTGCGTCACGAACCCGCAGGACTGATCGGCGACGCGCTCGAGAGACACACGTTATCTTGGGTCGAACGCATCAACCAATCGGGGTTCGCGTACCTCACACCTTCAAAACTCGAGGGTCGCTGGATGGTGCGCGTCAGCATTGGCGCAATGACAACCGAACTCGAGCACGTGAAAGCACTTTGGGAGAGGATGAAACTCGAGGTTGAAAACGGGTAAACTGTACGCATGAGTGAAGCCATCAGCGACGCGGAAATGCAGCACCTGAAAAAACTCGCCCGACTTGAAATGAGCGACGCGGAAACAGAACGCGCCAAAACCGAGATCAACAAGATTTTAGGGTCGTTCGATCAATTGCAAAAACTTGATCTCGAGGCAGTACCCGAAATGCCGCGCCCCGTAGCGTTGGTGAACATCTTGCGCGAGGATGTTGCCGAGGTTGCCATGTCGCAAGCGGAGGCGTTGGCGGTTGGTGTGGAAGTGAATGATGGGTTTTTTCAAGTGCCACGGACGGTTGAATAGAGGTTGGAATGCAATCTATAAGCGACTCAGCCACAAAACTAAACATAACTGATGAAAGCGATTCAGGATTTCTTGTCCTCGTATCTATGGCTCAGGTTTGCATAGAAATTCGTAATTTTGTTACTGCCCAACAGAAAAAATTTGGAGCGAAGTTTGTTACGAATTATCATTCCGTAACGCAATGTGAAGGTCAACCGTTTTTATGGAACGAATCAATTTCGATCAAAAATGAAAGTAATGATGTGGTTACGTGGGATATGACTTGTTGCCGTGAAATTAATGACTGGCGAGTTTATGGTGGAATTTTTGTTGCCAGGCATGATCTTGACTACGAAATTGAGATTCATTCGTTTCCCGAAAATGATGACCTAAAATCATCGAAGGATTTACTGGTGGCTTTAGAACATTTGGTTTCAGAAGTAAAAGCCAGCATCGAATCTCGAGATATTTCAAGCTGGGTGGAACTTTCTAAGACCTAAATCTCGAGATTCTGGTACTTAACGGTGGATCAATGTTTCCATCACGGGTGCATTGTCATTTGGAACAAAAGACACACGCAATTGACAATCCAAGGCTTCGGCAATTCGAGCCAATGTTCCCAATTGAACGTTTCCATCTGAGTTCTCAATGCTTAAAAGTTGCGTGTGCGCCATTCCTGCTTTGCTGGCGACACTTCGCAAACTGGCTTTTCGGGTTGCTCGAGCTTCCACCAATAAGCCCCTGAGTGATGCTGTCGTTATGATTTCATTGACCAAGTTTTCGGCTTGATTTACGGCATTTAAGCTCTCGAGTTTTCGGCTGCGAGGTTTGAGTGGTTTGATAGGTGCATTCGGCTCGAGTTTTGCGAGTTCTGCAAGAGCATCTTGTGGGTTCATCCAAGGTGTAACGGCTTTTCGATTGCGTGGTTTGTTCATGTTGACCTCTTGGTTCGTCTTGTTGCTTTGGTGACTGGGAAAATCTCGAGGTTTTTGCGCCATGCAAGCGCGATTAAGGCAGTACGTTCTAAAAGACTTTGCGTGGGTGTGTTCCCGCGTTTGGTTTCGGCGGCACAAAGATGAAACTCGTTCTCGTCAGCGCGGTATAATTAGACCCTAGCACCGCCTGTTTCGCCACCTCGAGCACGGGTTTTAAGTTCGAGGATGGAGTAGCCAATCATGGTTTCTAAATATCGGCTGTTCGTACCGTGTTGTCGAAGGTCATAAACCATTGTGCCAATGGCTTGAAGCGCTTGGTATTTGTTTGCGTCACGTAAATCGAGTAAGTCATCTATGAAAGGTGGATAGCCTTGAATATCGTTGGGTTCGTACGGATAACGGATAACGGAAAGCATGTATCGTGGTAGTTTAGAACATACCATCTCAAGAATCAAGATGCTTTCAAGTTTCCTGCATTCTGGAGTAGAATCAAACCAATGAAAGGCTTTGCCGCAAAACTCGAGCTTCCAGAGCGCAATCTTCGCTCGAGTTTTGTCTTGTCCTCCCCTGCGGGGGATATTTTGATTTTGGGCTTGAAGCCTTAACGAATTGCCGTAACCACCTCGGGGCGCACGGCTGACTGTGCGCCTTTCTTTTTGAAGGAGAACCCAAAAAATGCTCGACATCAAATTTATTCGTGAAAACCCCGAAACCGTCAAAAAAGCGATTCTCGAGAAAGCTTCAAAGCTTGATCTTGACGCACTGCTCGAGTTGGACGCCAAAATTTTGAGTTTGCGTAAAGAAACCGAGGAAGTCCAAGCCGAAGCGAACCGTGTGGCGAAGGAAATTCCCAAAGCTGACGCTGCGGCGCGTGGGGCAATGGTCGCTCAGGGCAAGAGCCTCAAAACCAAACTGACCGACCTCGAGCCTGCACTGCGCAATCTCGAGGCGGAATTGCGGGATTTGATGCTGCAAGTGCCGCAAATCCCGTGGGCGGGTGCGCCTGTGGGTGCAGATGAAAGCTTTAACCTCGAGATTAAAAAAGTTGGGACGCCCCGAGCGTTTGATTTTGTGCCGCTCGACCATGTGGCACTGATCGAAAAAAACGGCTGGGGCGAACTCGAGCGCATCTCGAGAATTTCGGGGACGCGTTCTTACGCTTTAAAAGGTGATCTGGCGGTGTACGAGCAAGCGCTGCTGCGATTTGCGTTTGACCAGATGATTGCGGCAGGGTTTACCGCCATGACTGTACCGAGTTACGCCAGGGAGGAAGTTTTTACGGCGCACGGACAGTTTCCTGCTGCCAGGGATCAGGTTTATGAAATGGAAGGTTCGGAATTGTTCTTGTCTGGCACTGCCGAAGTGCTCTTGAACAGCTTGCACGCTGGCGAAATTTTAACCGAAGATGATCTGGCGGCGGCTTACGTTGCGATCAGCCCGTGTTTTCGTGCCGAGGCTGGCGCGGCGGGCAAGGACACTCGAGGATTAATCCGTGTGCATCAGTTCAACAAAGTCGAACAATATGTGCTCTGTAAAGCCGACCCGCTCGAGTCGGAACGCTGGTTTGAAAAACTGCTGGGCAATGCTGAAAGCCTCTTGCAAGCACTCGAGCTTCCGTACCGCTTGCTCGAGACCAGCACGGGCGACATGGGCACGGGAAAAGTGCGCATGATTGACCTCGAAAGTTGGGTTCCGAGCGAGAACCGTTACCGCGAAACGCATTCTTGCAGTGCGCTTCACGACTGGCAGGCAAGACGGGCGAATTTGCGTTACCGTGACAGCGACGGCAAAGTGCGTCATGCGTTCACGCTTAACAACACGGCGCTGGCAACGCCAAGAATTCTGGTGATGATGCTCGAGAATCATCAAAACCCTGATGGCACGGTGAGTATTCCAGAGGCTGTTCAACCGTACATGAATGGTAAAACCAAGCTCGAGGCGACCAAGAAACGCGTTTGAGGTTGTTTGTAATGCTCGAAGCTCGAGTTTTTTGTTTTATACTTCTCAGATGCAAAAAGCGATTTACCCTGGCAGCTTCGACCCAATGACCAACGGGCATCTTGATATTGTCACTCGGGCTTCCAAAATTTTTGACCATGTGACGGTGGCGGTCTTGCAAAACCGCTCGAAGCGTGGCACGAATTTGTTCGAGGTCGAGGAACGAATGCAGATCATTCGTGATGCCACGGCGCATCTGGAAAATGTCAGCGTTGATTCGTTCCAGGGTTTGACCGCCGAGTACGCCAGGGATTTGCATGTTAAGGTGATCGTGCGCGGTCTTCGGGCAATCTCGGATTACGAGTCTGAGCTTCAAATCGCGCACCTCAACCGTCAACTCAACCGTGACCTCGAGACGGTGTTTATCATGGCGGCAACACGCTGGAGCTACGTCTCGAGCACGATGGCGAAAGAAATTGCCAGTTACGGCGGTGACATTTTAAAGCTCGTGCCTGCTGCCAGTGCGAAGGCTTTAAAAGAAAAATTTATGAAACAGGAATAACAAATCTCGAGATGTGCTCGTGCTATCCTCGACGTATGGAAACAAGTGAAACTCGAGCTTGGTACGCAGAATTTGAAGCTGCGTCAAAACGTTCTCTCGAGACACGATTAAAGTATGCGTTTATTAAAACCTACAAACCCGTACTGGACGACGAACCTTACCGCTCATTTGCCAGCACTGCCGAATACCGAGCCTGGTGTGAAGAAAACCTACCAGATTGGTTAGGTTACGGGCGTGTTTGAATATCGTCAAGCAACCGAAGTCCGAGATGCGTTTGCCAAACACGAAGTTGCTTACTTGTTCATCGGAAAAGCAGGGGCTGTACTGCTTGGATTTCCAGATACAACCCAAGATGTGGATGTGTTCGTGCAAAAATCAGAGCAGAATGGATTGCGCCTTGTGGCAGCACTTCTTGAGCTTGGGTTTGCTTTGACCGATAAGCAAAAACTCGAGGTTCGGCAAGGACGGGATTTTATTCAATTGAATAACGGTCCGTTCGATCTGGATTTGCTATTCGGACCCGATGGTATCGAGCGATTTGAAGATGCTTGGTCACGTCACAAAAACGTTGAAGGCTTTTTCGTGTGCAGCATAGATGACATTATTGCCAGCAAGAAGTCCGCGAACAGACCAAAAGACCGTGAGAGTCTGCCTCGACTTGAAGCGTTCAGAACATATTTGCAAGCTCGAGACCGAAATAAAACCAACCCGTAAACCTTGAATACATTTCAAGCACTTCTTTCGAGTTAAACTTGACTTGTGAGTTATTTGATTTCTGGAATGGCGGCGAACAACACCTTGCGGGTGATGGCAGCCGACACGACTGGCATTGTCGAAACGGCTCGAGTCAAACACCAGACGAGCGCCACGGCAACCGCCGCCCTTGGTCGGACGTTGACAGGGTCGTTGCTGCTGGCGCAGGTCTTGACCAAACGCGATCATGACCGTGTGACCGTGCGGGTTCAGGGGAACGGTCCGATTGGCTGGATCGTCTGCGAGGGCAGCAAAGACGGCATCACGCGGGGGTACGTCAAACATCCCGACGCCGACCTGCCCGCTCGAGCCTCCGATGGCAAGCTCGACGTGGGGGCTTTGATTGGTTTGAACGGTGATTTTGCGGTCACGCGCCTTCTCGAGAACACCGAACCGTACACGGGCAGCGTCGAACTCGTGTCCGCCGAAATTGCGGAGGACATGGCAACCTACTTGGCGCATTCGGAGCAAATTCCCAGCGCGGTCATGTTGGGCGTTCATGTGAGCGCCAGGGGCGTGACCCATGCGGGTGGTTTGATCGTTCAAGCCATGCCAGGCGCAACCGATGCAACGCTTGCCAAACTCGAATCCAACATCAAAAACATGGGGACGTTCACCAACGCCATGCGGCTCGAGAATGGTTTGTTGGGCGCGATCAACCAGGCACTGCACGAGCTTGATTTTGAAGCCAACCCGAACGCCCTCGAGCTTTTGTGGCAGTGCCGTTGCAGCCGCGACAAAGCCTTGCAGTCCCTGACTTTTTTTGGTGATGTCGAGCGCCAGGAAATGATTGCCAACGGTGGGCAAGAAGTGGTCTGTCACTGGTGCAATGAAAATTACTTGATTACCCCCAACGAACTCTCAAAGCTCGAGTTGCAAGCCTAATGCAAGTCTCCAAGATACTGCTGGCGGTCATCATGGCGGCGGCTGGCGTGATTCATTTCGTGAATCCGCAAATTTACGTGTCAATCATGCCCAAGTACCTGCCGTGGCATCTGGCACTCGTGTACATTTCGGGGTTTCTCGAGATTCTGTTCGGGGTTGGTTTATTGACAGGCTTCTCGAGGGTTGCCGCCTGGGGGTTGATCGCCTTGTTTGTTGCGGTATTCCCAGCCAATTTGAACATGGCGCTGCATCCCGAACTTGCCCCGCAAATCCCCAGCCTTCTGTTGTGGTTGCGCTTGCCGCTCCAAGCGGTACTAATTTGGTGGGCTTGGCAGTTCACAACAATTTGAATAAAAAAAACCGCCTCGTGGCGGTGATGTCAAACAGTATACAACCCTATTCGCTTCTTGACCCTTAAAACAGCACCTAACGGGCTTGGGTCGTTATTCGTCAAGTTTATGCACTCGAGTCGTACTGTACGGCTTCCTCGAGCTTAAAAGTTTTTTGGGTCAGATGGATTTCTGAATGCTTTAATCCGTTTCGGTCATTGGTGTTAACGCATGGTGCAGTACAGCCTCGAGCAGTTGTTGTTGCCCCAGTTCTTGGTTGTAAAGTTCTGTCTCGAGCGTGTCGCAGATGGTCATGAGTTCTGAAACTTTAGCCACGATACGGCGTTGTTCCTCGAGCGGTGGAAGTGGAACAAGCATTTTGCCTAAAGTTTGACCATTGACATTTGGTTGACCCGTGCCTCTCGAGCCATCTTGTAGTTGCAACCAATACACCGATGAATCAAGAAATAATTTCAGGAATTGATCAAAAAGTTCTCGAGCAGGTTTAACCCGAATCAGATACGAGGCAAAAACTGCAACGACAGGGACTTCAGTTACCAAGTAAGATTTTCCAATTGTGCCGCCAGTTCGGGCGATCAGAATGTCGCTCTGCTCGAGCTTGTATTGTTTTACGTCTCGTTCTGAGATTTCACAACCTGGAACGGTTGACCACTCAACAGAACTATTTTGAATATCCGTAATTCTTAACAAACGAACATCAGTTAAGGACTTATCCGATGAAGCTGTATAGCCGTAGCGAATTTCACGGCTTATCGTAGCTAATCTTGTCCATTGCCATGTTTTGGGCAAAATCTCTAAAGATTGTTGGTCTGGTAAACCAAAAGTTTCAATTTTTTTGATTTCTCCCGCTTTAACCAGTTTCTCTTTTTCGAGTTTTATCTTCTCGAGTAACTTCTCTGCGGGTTCATCATTTTCGTCTTGCTGCACCAATTTCCCACGCACTGCCAAATCCAGAATAAAACGCCTTAACAACGGCACGGCTTCGGGCGCTTCGATTATTTTTGCAAAATGCTTTAACAACAACCCTGAATTCATCTCGACAACGCCTCGGCAATAATGTTCTTTAACTGCTCACGCAAACCAAACACGGTCTGTTCGGTCTGCTCGAGTCTTAAAAGCAGCACTTCGGGGGTGTCGTGGTCGGCGTTTGTGCTGTGCGGGTTTTTAAAGTCCAGGTTGTAATTTCTGGCTTTGATCTCGTCAATGCTGACCTTCCAAGCCAGTTCGCTGCCCTCGCGGTTGGCTCGAGATTCACCGCCCCACCAGGCGGCGATGGGGTCCAAATGCGATAATTGAATGGGTCTGGTCATGCTGTAGGCTTTTTGGTTGTCAGGAACGCGGTGCTCGTAATACCAAGTCTCTAAAGTCGGGTTGCCTTTTTCAAAGAATAACAGGTTCGTGCCGATGCTGGCGTACGGTTTAAAAACGCTGTTCGGCAACCTGACAATGGTGTGCAAATTGCATTCCTCGAGCAAGTGTTCTTTTAAACGGGTTTTGACACCCTCGCCAAAAAGTGTGCCGTCTGGTAAGACCACGGCGGCGCGTCCACCGTTTTTTAAGAGCCGTATGAAAAGTGCCAGGAACAAATCGGCGGTTTCTTTGGTTCTAAAATTTGCTGGAAAATTGCTTTCGATACCGTCCTCTTCGCGTCCTCCAAAGGGTGGGTTGGTCAGAATAATGTCCACGCGGTCTTGTTGTCCGTAAGAAATGTACGGGCGTGCCAGGGTGTTGTCGTGACGGACAAAACTTGGGTCTTCGATGCTGTGCAGTAACATGTTGGTCACGCAGAGCATGTGTGGCAGTTGCTTTTTTTCGACGGCGCGTAGGCTGTGTTGAATCGCGGTTTCGTCTTCGGTTTTTTTGACGTAACGGGTTCGCATGTGGCGTATGGCGCTGGTCAAGAAACCGCCCGTGCCGCAACTGGGGTCAAAAATAATCTCGCCTGGTTTTGGGTCTATTTGTTGCACCATAAAATGCGTGACGGCTCTGGGGGTGTAGTATTCGCCGGCGTTGCCCGCGTTTTGCAGGTCGTTCAAGAGTTGTTCGTAAATGTCACCAAAGTCTTTGCGTTCGGCAAGGTCGTTGAAGTCCACGCCGCCAATTTTGTTTAAGACTTGACGCATCAACTGACCGCTTTTCATGTAATTGTACGCATCGCCAAAAAAATCTTTGACCACCCGGGCGCGACTGGTGGGGCTGGGCAATTCTTTTAAAGTCGGGAACAAACTGGTGTTGATAAATGCCAGCAGTGCCTCGCCGGTTAAACCCTCCGGGTTTGCCGCCCAGGAGCGCCATTGCAAGGCTTCGGGAATGGGTGAAACGTAATGGTCTTGGACAACCTCGAGTTGCTGGTCTTGATCGTCAATGATTTTTAAGAAAAACATCCAACACAGTTGCGACAGGCGTTGCGCGTCGCCGTCCACGCCAACGTCTTGACGCATGATGTCTTGAATGCTTTTGACAATGTTACGAATGGACATGGGCGCAGATTAACACGGAGTGGTATTTTCATTTAAAGGGTAAAATCATTCGGTGATTCTCATTCGTCGGCTCGAGCGTTCTGCATGAAGTGGCAAAAGTTTATTTACCAAAGTCAGGTTTTTGATCTGTCGCACTTGGATGGTTTTGATCACACGTTTGTTCAAGTGGCGGTGACTGGTGAACCTGAACGTTTTTATCGTACTCGAATCACCTTTAGCCATCATTGTTTCACCGAAAATTGCAAACCCGAAGACGACCCAGAACTGATGTATCCCAGCAGTCAAGACTTACGCTCGTTCAACACGAGACGTTACGTGTTGTCTCAGCACTTGCCAGTCATCATGCACTCGTTGATGACACGCATGATTTCGCACAGTGGACACGGAAATTTCTTTACGTTTGAACTGCTCAATGAAGCTGGTATTGTCGTGGAATACAACGTGTTTTTTGAAGTCAAACGCGCTGTTGGTGACAAGCGTTTACATATCATTGTGCAAAGCGCTTTCCCTCGAGATGCGAACCATAACTCGAGCCGTCCAAAGTTTAATAAAATTAGGTTTTCCACGATTTTGTTTAACGTCCAGCACAACAAACCGATTCGATCAAAAAAGTAAAAGCCAGCTTTCACTGGCTTTTGGTGACGCTACCCCTGACCTCTTTTGTATTCCAGTCTTGGCTAGAAACCTTATTCAGGCGGGTACTAGAACGAATCAGCTTACGCTGTCTTGGGGACACATCCTAGCGCCTTGATTGTACCATGGTTTCACAGAATTTTAGTGATTCGAGCGTTACTATTCAAACTGCAATTATTTCAAGCTACGTCGGCATAAATAGCCCGTTGCAATTCGTGTACCGCGTTTTCAAAAGCGCTTTTCGTCCCAAATTCTTTGATCAATTGCAGTGGTGTGCCCATTTGGTTAAACGGTGGAATACTTAAAATGCTGACATTCTCGAGTCCTGCAACAATGCCCTCGTCTTGGTATTTGTTCAGTAAGGCTTCCAGTACCGCTTTGGCTTGAATACCGTATTTGTTAAAAACATCTTTTTTGCGGACGTTGGCGGCTCGTTCTTGACGGGTTAAGGGCGGTTGGTCAAAGGCGATGTGGCAAATTAAATCGAACGGGTCTAGGTTTTGACCCACTTCTTCTTGAAGTGGCTCGAGCAGCAAACCTTCTTCGGCAAGTTCACTAAAAATGGCGTCTTTGCGTTCGCTGCTCTGCCAGCGTTGCAAAAATTGTTCCAGGCTGGCGTAGCGTTTGCGAATGGTTTTTCGGCTGTAATCCCTGAAGCTTTCGGTAATCAGTTTGCCGTGCTCGTCAAGATGCTCGATGCGCTCTAAGATCACACGTACTGTTTTGCCTTTGATGAAGTATTTGCCTTTAAAGTCTGGGGTGTCCAGTGTTAAATCGATGTTTGGTTGTATCACAACGGTTTCTTCGCTGTTATCGTCGTTGTCGTCGCTGATTTCGGGTGGTAAGAGCGGATCATTTTCGTTTGGTTCGTAGACTTGGACTGGGTCGCCATCAAATTCTTTGTCAGAAAAATGATCGGTGGCTTTACGAAAGTCAATCAGGGTAAAGAAGTATTTTTTGCTCTCCTCATGAACTCGAGTCCCGCGTCCCAGAATTTGTTTGAATTCGGTCATGCTGCCCACAGCGCGTTCCAGCACAATCAAACGGCAGGTTTGAGCGTCCACACCAGTGGACAGCAGGCGACTGGTCGTGACCAGCACGGGGTAAGTGCTTTCTGGGTCAATAAAATTGCCGAGTTGTGCTGCGCCTTCGGGGTCGTCCCCGGTGATTCGCATAACGTATTTCGGGTTTTTTAAGACCAAGTCTTTGTTCTCGTTGATTAAAGCTTGACGCATTCGGGCGGCATGTTCGGTGTCTACACAAAAAATCATGGTTTTTTGGTAACGGTTGCCGCTTTCGCGCAAGTAATCCGAAAGCCATTTGGCAATGCGTTTGGTACGGTCATCGATCACAATGTAACGGTCAAAATCTTTGATGTTGTACTGTCGGTCTTCAATCTGGTTTCCAAAAGCGTCAGTTTCACCCTTTTTCGGGCGGTACCCGGTCGTGTCAACATCCAAATGCACTTTAATCACTTTGTACGGTGCCAAAAAACCATCATTGATGCCTTGTCTTAACGAGTACGTGTAAACGGGTTGACCGAAGTAATCCATGTTAGAAACGTAACTGGTTTCTTTGGGTGTGGCGGTCAAACCAATTTGCGTGGCGCTATTAAAATACTCGAGTATCTCTCGCCATGCCGAATCTTCGGCGGCGCTGCCCCTGTGGCATTCGTCAATGATGATCAGGTCAAAAAAATTGCTCGAGAGTTCTTTGTAAATTTTTTGTTTCTCTTCGATTCCGGTGATCGCTTGGTACAACCCGAGGTAAATTTCAAAACTGGTGTCAATACGGCGTTTGTTGTCTATGGCGGTGGGTAATTCGGTGTGCGTGCCGTCGTCGCGTTCTATGGTTTTGCTGTTCACACTCAGTTTTGCCATTGCCGCACCGAATGGTCTGAAGTCATTGACCATGGTTTGGTCTATCAACACGTTGCGGTCTGCCAGGAACAAAATGCGTTTTTTACGTCCTGCTTTCCAAAGCCGCCAAATAATTTGAAAAGCGGTATAGGTTTTGCCCGTGCCTGTCGCCATGACCAGCAAAACCCGATTTTGTCCTTTGGCTATCGCTTCAATGGTGGCGTTGATGGCGGCGCGTTGGTAGTAACGGGTCTCTTTGCCACTGCCGTCATCATAGTAGGGTTGCAAGATTAATTCTTCTTCGGTTGGGATTAAACCCTTCCAAATTCGGTATTGTGCCCAAAGTGCCTCTGGACTGGGGAAATCATCGAGTTTCAGTGTCGTCTCGAGCGCAGCACTTAAACCCGTGCGGTCGTGAAACAAGAACCCGTCACCGTTGCTCGAGAATACGAATGGAATCTCGAGGGTTTGCGCGTAATCGAGGGCTTGCTGCATTCCGTCACCGACAGCGTGGGTGTTGTCTTTGGCTTCAATTAAAGCAATCGGGATGTGCTGGTGGTACAGCACATAATCGGCGCGTTTGGCTTGTCCTCGGGTGACAAGTTGCCCTCGGACTATAATTCGTCCTTTGGTAAAGCTGACTTCGCGGCGCAAACTTTGTTCAGTCCAGCCTTGACCGATCACGGCTGGGGTGATGTACTTGGCGCAAATATCGGTTTCGGATAAGGATTTTTTATCAATCATGATTTAATCCAGGCTCGAGATCATGAATGGATTATAACGAAAGAATTGATGCTGTGTCGGATCGTTTCGAGCACAGACGGTTATTTTCAGAGCCAGTGATTAGGTTTTCCGAAGTACACCCGCAATTAATTCTCGAGCCACTTGGTTTGCCGTACTTGCGCCACTTTGAACACGCCTCAAAAGCTCCTGTTCGGATTGTTTCATGATGCCGCGAACTTCATCATTGATGGCGTTGATGATCTCGAACCGGGCACGCTCGAGCCTGCGGGTTTGCAAACCAGCCTCGCCAAGATGTAGTCGGTGCGCGTCTATCGCCTCGAGCAATTCTGGTATCCCCTGCCCTGTGCTGGCAATGGTTTGCACGATTTTCGCCCACCACGAGAATTCATCGTGCGGGTTGAACTCGAGCGCCGCCTGAATTTCGCGCACCAACCTGTCCGCGCCAGGAATGTCGGCTTTGTTGACGGCAAAAACATCCGCAATTTCCATGATGCCCGCCTTGAACGCCTGCACCGAATCGCCACCTGCTGGCGTTAAAACCAAGACCGTATGGTCGGCAACCCGAGCAATGTCAATCTCAGACTGTCCAACACCCACCGTCTCGAGAATCACACGGTCAAAACCGAACGCCTCGAGTATTGAGAGCACACCCACGGTTGCCTTTGCCAGACCACCGAGCGCCCCCCGTGTCGCCATAGACCGCACGAACACCCCACGGTCTTGGTAATGCCGCCCCATGCGAATCCGGTCGCCAAGAATCGCACCGCCAGAAAACGGACTGGACGGGTCTACGGCAAGCACCGCAACACGCTCATTTCTCGAGCGGCAAACAGCAATCAGTTGGTCGGTCAGTGTACTTTTTCCCGCTCCAGGAGCGCCCGTCATGCCAATGACCACGGCAGAACGGTTTAAACCACGCAAGGCAGCAAGAAGTTCATCGGCTCGAGGATCACCAGATTCGATCAGGGTAATCGCCCTTGCCAGGGCGCGTTCATCACCAGCTTGGAATCGGGCTAAGAGGTCATTCATGGCTTTGGAAAACTGCGTTGTAAAGTTTCGAGAAATGCTTTTATTTCGTCAGGCGTTAATCTATCCCAGCCTTCTTGAACACGCAATACACCAATCGCATTTGAATCCGAAAATAATGTTTGCACAATGGATGAAGCTTCTACAGCCATTGCATGTTTCCCATGTTGTTGCGTAAATTCTGGCATTGCGTCGTATTTATTCGCTGTCAATGACGCGACTATTGTGTACACATCTCGAGCATGTTTGCGAGAATAAGGTAGTTGCCTTTCACCCTCTTTTTGTGTTTCCCAATCTCTAAATGCAAATAATTTTAAAATCAGATAAACATAAGGATGCGGAATGCACACACCACCTTGTACAAATTTACCATTCGAATTTTTACCTTCGATTGCAAGTTGCAGTGGATTATCAATTACAGCAATTGCTTCAGGGGTTAGATACCCATGAATTTTTGGTAATTTCACAGGCGGACTACCTTTTGGTTGCTTGGCGGGGGCTTTGAGTCCCACCCGCTTACCTTTAACTTTGAATCTTGGATCGTTTTGTGGGTCTTGGGAGAGTAAGTCAATTTTTACAGTGTGCCCATCGTCCAAAGATTTACGAAATTGAAAATTTTCTCGATCAGGTACAACCGTGTATCCAAGCACATCAAGCGCATTTCTAAGAGCATAAAGTTTCTCGTAGTCTGCGAATAATTCAAGGTGAAGCAAAACATCAAAATCTTCTGTCGCTCGAGCCACTGGAATCCGTTCGAGAAGGGTTTGTTGACCTATTTCTTTTAAATGTTCTTGTCGTAGAATCAAGCCAAAACCACCAATGAGTGTGAGTACAACGTCTTGAGTCTCGAGTGCATCTAGTAAATCGAGAAGGTGTGGGGCTAACGGTGTTGTAGTTTCGCTGAGTTTCATAGGATCTCCAACATCACAGTGCCTCAAGCATTCTGGCTTTACTTTCGGCAATCAAACGCGCCCTTAAAGGGATAACTGCCTCTCGAGTTCGGGTATCACCATTGAAGCCTTCAAGAAATGTTTGTATTGGCGATGCCCAATTGACACCGTTTTGATCTGAGCGCGTATCAAAGAATACTCCTGGGTCTTTGCAGTACCTTATCTCGAGATTTGAGAATCGGTCTGTGCGTTCGGCTGATAAGTTTTGCAGTAAATCTGTGACTGTATCGGCGTAAAGGTACACAGTGTTTTCGAGGCTGAAACTAGTGTACCGTGTGATCGAGCCAAGTCCTGTCATGGCAACGCGCCCTGAAGCATTTTGGAACAGGATTGGTAAGAATTTTTCGACAGGTACTCCAACCCGCCCACGCCAAAGAAGGCTGGAAGGGACACGCGACCAGGCAAAAGCGAGTTTATCAATGGCTGCCTCTGGTTGTAACAAACTGGCTCGCCAATGTTTTTTGGGGGCGGCGATCAAATCTGCCTCGAGCGCTTGCATTGCACGTGAAACCAGCGCTTGTGAAAGTTGTCCCCCTTTGGATTTAATATCGCGCTGCAAGTCATCAAGTTTGGCTTGCAATGGATTCTCGAGCAGCGCACGTGTCACGAGTGCTGCCTTGCCAGAATATGGGTTAACACTTTTGGTTTCAGATTGGAAACGGTTTGGTTGTCCACTGACACTCAACGCCCAGTCATCCGTAATGATGATCGCATTGCCACACAAATCCATGCCATTCACCCTTTCACGTTCCAGAATACGGAGTTTGTCAGGGTTGAGGTATGGAATCACGATGAGCGCGTCAGGCTTGGAATTTTGCTGTACTTCAGCAATGATTTTATGTAAGTTTTTTTCGCGGTGGTAAAAAGCATTAAATCTGTGCTGTTTATTCCTGAAATTCAACGTGATGTTGTTGGGTGGTTGCCACGATAGTTGTATAAATTCAAAGGTTGGCAGCACGCTCTGCTCGAGCTGATATGGTGCAAATAGAAGCTTGGTGCTTGAATTATTCATATGAACTTTTAGTAATATACCATAAGTTGTGCATAAATTGACTCATAATCAACTTATTTATGAGTTTTTATCCCACCAATTGCCGTAACAATATTGGGTCTTGTATCTCGTTATCTTTGGCTAACATCATGACTTTCGCAATCACCTCGGCGGTGCGCGGGTCGGAATCAGCAAACGGTAAAAATATTCGTCCTCGAGCCTGATTCGGTACTGCCACCAAACAAATTGCACCGCCAGGTTGTTGATGCACCACCGCGCTGCCCAAATGAACGCTGTAACGCCCAATCTGCCCGTCAATCAACGCCACGTTCTTCTCGAGTTTGACATTTTTAATCTTCAATAACCGCAGGGTTTCCTCGAGCAACGCCGCCCGCATTTCGGTGGTGCTCTGCGA
>JAYTKL010000264.1:0-1782 GCA_043730305.1 Deinococcales bacterium
CGCGACGATGCTTACGACCCAGCCCGCACCAAATTGGTCGTCAAGGACCTGATTGAACGCCAAAACGTCTTTGCGCTGGTTGGCGGGGTTGGCACGCCAAACGGCTTGGCAATTCTCGAGGATGTTCGTTCCAACGCAATTCCTTGGGTTTCTCCAGCCACTGGCAGTACCGCCTTCAGTCAAATCAAAGAGGGCAAACCGTTCACGCCAACCATTTTTAGCACCTACACCAATTACCAGATCGAGAGCACATTGTTGTTGCGTCACGCGGTCAACACCCTCAAATTACAAAGAATTGGTGTGGTCTACATCAATCAAGGCTTTGGTCTCGAGGGGGCAAAAGGCGTCGAGGACGAAATTGCAGTCTTGAAAGACAAAGCCACACTGGTTGCCAAAATTCCACACGAACCAACCGAAACCAGCTTGGCGCTGCAAGCTTTAAAACTCAAAGAAAGCGACGCGCAAGCCGTGGTGCTCTACACCGCCGACGCTTACGCGATCAGCTTGCTGCGTGAAATGGCAAAAATTGGTTTCAAACCCCAAATCCTCGCCTCGAGCGTCCTGACCGGCACAGCCATGTTCCAGGCGGGACCCGCAACGGGCTGGAACGGCGCGATTGCCGCCAGCTTCCTGCCATTCCCAACGGCGCTGCTTGCCGAGGGCAAAGGCGATCTGAAAGCTGACATTGCCTTGCTTGCCATGTCACAACTTTCACCAGCCGCCACCAAAGCCGACCCATTCCGAATGCTGGCAGGCTGGGCTTTCGCGCAACCACTGGTTGAAGGTCTGAAACGCACCGGTCCTAACCTCAACCGTGCCGATTTTGTCAAGGCGATGGAAAGCTTGAAGAATTGGAAAGGCAGCTTGTTTGCCAATATTTCTTACAGTCCAACCGACCGCCAAGGCAACAACAGCGTGTTCTTGGTCAAAGCCGTTTACGCTCCAAAACCAGGTTTTGTCAAGGTCGGCGGCTGGGTTTCATTCGACAACAAGCGCTAAAATCAAATTCTGAAACTCGAGGCACCCTTGAAAACAAGCGTGCCTCGGTTTTTAAAACTTTATGAACAATCAACTTTCAAATTTTTTAAAGGCTCGAGCATGACCGTCCAGAACAACGCTGGCATGGGTAAAAAAGTCTTGCTCGAGGTCAAGAACTTGAGCTTGCATTTTGGTGGCGTCACGGCGGTCAACGATGTTTCTTTTGTGATTGGGGAAAACGAAACGCTGGCACTGATCGGACCGAACGGCGCGGGCAAAAGCAGTCTGTTCAATTGCGTCACCGCACTGTACAAACCTCAAACTGGCAGCATTCAATTTTACTCAGGTGCTGGCAGTCACGATTTAACCCGTTTCAGTCCGCATCAGGTGGCAGGACTCGGCATCGCCAGAACCTTTCAGAACATCGAATTGTTTGGTGGTTTGACGGTGCTCGAGAACATCTTGCTCGGACGGCATCTGCATTTCAAAATCAATTTGTTTCATACGCTGCTTGGCACTCCAACCTGGGCAAAAACCGAGAGCCAGCAAATCAAAAGAGTCAACGCCATGATCGAATTGCTCGAGTTGCAACCGTACAAAAACCGTCGGGTGCGGGATTTACCGTACGGCGTGCAAAAAATTGTTGAGATCGGGCGGGCGCTGGTCAGCGAACCCAAATTACTTTTGATGGATGAACCCGTGGCGGGTTTGACTTCTGAGGAAAAAGATGAACTGGTGACGCGACTGCTGGAACTCAAAAAAGAATTGGGCTTGTCCATCCTGCTGGTCGAACACGACATTTGG
>JAYTKL010000265.1:0-1424 GCA_043730305.1 Deinococcales bacterium
AAAAATCGGGTTACACATTCCGCAGGAGCGAGGCACACCCATTGATGCCGACTTCATCGGATTTTCTTTATCAGACACAAAAAGCAGCAATTGCCCGTCTACCCTCACCCCCAACCCCTCTCCCAACATCAGGCTACGGTTTGCACACAAATATTCTGCTGACTCCGATTCGTGCGAAAGGATGCAGCAAGCAGCATCCCTACAAACCTTGTTTTTTGTCGTAGGGGCGCTGCGACCATGCCCGTGAGGTGCATTTTATGGTCAAGAAGCTTGCCGCGCCTTGCCTTTGTTATCTCGAAACGGTGCTCATTGTTCACAAACCAAGAATTTTGATTCCATTGCAGCAATGTAGAAAATATGTCCAGGAAAGACTTTCTCGAGATGTGTGCAAACCGTAGCAACATCAGGAGAGGGGAGTTTGGGTTTTTACACGTGTGGCTCGAGGTTCTTGGATTTAAGTCAGAGTGTTTGGAGGCATTCCTCGCTCATACATTGGAATGCTTATACATTGAACGTTATTTTCTTAAAATGGCACAATTCCGGCTGGCAGTTGCAAGCCCAAACCTCGAGTAAAACCCAGGTAGGCAATCACCGAGATCGCAACGCCAATCAGAACATCTGTGCCAAAGGCGCGAAGTCGGGCGTGGCTCGAGGTTGGTCGAAAGCCTTGGGCGGTGCTGGCAAACATCAGGCTGGCGGTGATGACAAAACCCAGGGTATTCATGAGTAGAATTTGCACCAGCAATCCCGCGCCTATAAAGCCAAGCGCGAGGTAGTTGGTGGGGGCGTCTGGGTCTGCGTCTTCTTCGCTGGCGGGTTCGGCTTTTTCGCCGCGCAGGGCGTTCACCAGCAAGACCAAACCAAAGATCAGCAAGCCAATGCCAACAATGATTGGAAAGATGTTCGGTGGAACTCGAGCGAAGGTGCTGGTGCTGCTCATGGTGCTTGCTTGAATCAGCACAAAAACGCCCAGCAGTACGGCGGCGCTGGCGAACAGGACATCTGGCAGGCTGATTTGGTTTTGCTTCACGGGTTTGTCCTTATAAGACAACACGGCGGCATGAGCAGCGCCGTGTTGCCGAAAGTCTTATTTGATCAAACCGATGTCGCGCAGGGTGTTGACAATTTTGATGTCCTCGAGTTTCAAGAAGACCTCGAATTTGCTGCCAGATTGGTACAAGTCAATCCAGTTCTTTTGCTTCAAGGTTTCTTTCCATTGTGGGGTGGCTGCCATCTTGTCCATCAAACCAATCAATTCTTTGCGGCGATCATTGGTGATGCCTGGGGGGGCAACGATGCCGCGCCAGTTGGCAATCTCGAGGTTAACTTTTTGTTCTTTAAACGTTGGGGCATTCACGCCAGCGACACGTTTGCTGCTCGAGATGGCAAGAATCCGTAATTTGCCAGCTTCGGCTTGGGGTAAA
>JAYTKL010000266.1:0-7732 GCA_043730305.1 Deinococcales bacterium
CGTCCACTGGCGGCGAGGTGTTGAACCGCCTGTTTGATGCCGTCGCGGTACTGCACCCAGATCGTTGCCAAGCCATCACCCAGGCTCGGCTGGTCAAAAAACACCAGTGGGTGCTTCCAGGTTGCCATGCCCAGAACGGCGGGGCTTGGTGGGATCGCACCAAAGATCACGCCGTCAATTCTTCCCTGCACCAGCGCACCGCGCAGTTCCTCGAGCTGGCTTTGACTGTCGCTCGAAATGGTGCGAAGTACCAGGTTGTAACTTGCCTTTTGCAGCGTCTCGAGCAGGCTAACCAGTATCAGTGACATCGCATCGTCTGCCAGTTCGGTGGGTTTTTCGACGACGTATGCGACATTGAGTGACCTCGAGAGACGCATCGAGCGGGCGGCGTGGTTGGGGTGATAGTCGAGTTTTGCCATGGCTGCCAGAACCCGAGCCTGGGTTTTTGGTGCAACCTTGTCGCTGCCGTTGACGACCTCAGAGACGGTCTGGTGAGAGACTCCAGCCTGTGCGGCGACTTCGCGCAATGTCACTCGATGCTTCAAAGCTGACTCCTCAGTGGAACGGGATATCCGTCTGCTGAATTGGCTCTCTGAACGTTCAGATGTTCAATAAACACGCTATTGAGAGGGTTTTTCCTCTCAAAGCACTTGATCTGAACGTTCAGATGCCGTATTATCATTGCCAACACCAGCTTTGTCAAGGATTAGGTCTTCATCGAAATGAAGACCCAAGGTGATTATCCGCTGTCAAAAAACAATTCTCGAGATTTGAGGAGCGTACCCAATGACCTCTGCCATCACGCCCAGCCGTTTCCGTTGCGAACACCTCGAGAACCCAATCGGCATTGACCAAACGACACCCCGACTGAGTTGGGCGCTCGAGGGAACGGGACGCTCGCGCCAACAGAGCGCCTATCAAATTCTTGCCTCGAGCACGCCCGAAAAACTCGAGGCAGGGCAGTGCGACCTCTGGGACTCGGGAAAAACTGAATCGGACGAATCGCTGCTGATCGGGTACGGCGGTCTGGCGTTGACCTCGAGACAGCGCGTCTGGTGGAAGGTTCGGGTCTGGGACGAACAGGCGCAGGTTTCGGATTGGAGCGCGGCACAGTTTTTTGAGCTGGGCTTGCTCGAGCCGCACGATTGGAAAGCCCAATGGCTCGAACTCGATCAGGGCGAACTGCGCGACGCCGAACCCAGCCCGTATTTTCGCAAATCGTTCACCGCCCACGCACCAATTCGCCGCGCAAGGCTGTATGCCAGCGCTCGAGGCGTGTACGAGGCGCGTTTGAACGGTGTGAAAATCGGCGATGCGCTGCTGGCACCGGGCTGGACCGATTACCGCGTGCGAATTCAGTATCAGACATACGACGTGACAGCCCTCGTCCGAGAGGGCGAGAATGCCCTGGCGGCGATGGTCGGTGACGGCTGGTACTGCGGACAGCTCGGCTGGACGCTCGCGCCCAAGCACACCCGTCACTACGGACACCGACCGCAATTCCTGGCACAACTCGAGATCGAGTACAGCGACGGCAGACGCGAGCTGATCTGCTCCGACGGGTCATGGCGTGCCACCACTGGGGCGATCTTGCACGCCGACCTCTATCACGGCGAGCATTACGACGCACGACTCGAGATGACGGGCTGGGACAATGCCCGATTCGACGATTCGGCTTGGCAAACCCCCATCGTCCATGCGCTCGATCGTGTCAGGCTGGTGACTGACCGCGCCGAACCGATCCGAGCCATCGAAGCCATCGCGCCAATCTCGATCACTCAGCATACCGAGGGCTGTTTTATTGTTGACTTCGGGCAAAACTTGACGGGTTGGGTGCGGCTCGAGGTGGAGGGTGCCGCAGGGACGAGTGTCCAGATGCGCTTCGCCGAGATTCTCGAGCCATCGGGCGGCATTTACACCGAGAACCTGCGCAGCGCCCGCCAGACCGACACGTACACGCTCAAGGGTGCTGGTCTCGAGGTCTGGGAACCGCGCTTCACCTTTCATGGCTTTCGTTATCTCGAGCTGACAGGCTTTCCGGGCACGCCCAGACCCGAGGCGTTGACCGCACGTTTTGTTGGCTCTGACACGCCATTGACCGGGCATTTTGAAACCTCGAACGAACTGGTCAACCAGTTGCAGCGCAACATCGTCTGGGGTCAGCGCGACAATTTTCTCTCGATCCCGACCGATTGCCCGCAACGCGACGAGCGTCTCGGCTGGCTCGGCGATGCTCAGGCTTTTGCTCGCACCGCGAGCTTCAACGCCGACGTTTCAGCCTTCTTCAGCAAGTGGATGTTCGATGTGGTTGATGCCCAGTCGCCGGAGGGTGCCTTTAGCGACGTTGCCCCGCGCCTGGTTGACGAGTCCGACGGTGCGCCCGCCTGGGCGGACGCGGGGGTGATCGTGCCCTGGACAATCTACACCCAGTACGGCGATAGGGGTCTGCTCGAGCAGCACTGGGACGCGATGGAACGTTACATGGTCTACATTCATCAGGGCAATCCCAATTTCCTGCGGCGCGAGCGGCTGAACAACAACTTTGGAGACTGGCTCGCGGTGGACGGCGACAATCCAACCGATGCCTTTGGTTCTCAAACCCCAAAAGACCTGCTTGCTACCGCTTACTGGGCTTACGATGCCGACCTGATGGCTCGCATCGCCAGGGTGCTGGGGCGCTCGGGCGATGCCGAAAAATATGCGGCGCTGTTCAGCAGCATCAAAGCCGCCTTCAATGCCGCGTATGTCAAAGCCGACGGGACGATTGAGGGTGACACGCAGACGGGCTACGTGCTGGCATTGCACATGAACCTGCTCGACACCGAACAGCTCGAGCTGGCTGTGGCTCATCTGATCAAGACCCTCGAGCGCCGGAACTGGCACTTGACGACTGGATTTGTCGGCGTGGGTTATCTCTGTCCGGTGCTGACCCGCTACGGTCACATTGATGTGGCGTACAGGCTCTTGTTGAACGAAACCTATCCCTCGTGGGGCTACTCGATTCGTCACGGCGCAACCACCATCTGGGAGCGCTGGAACGGCTGGACCGAACATGCTGGCTTTGAAGACCCCGGCATGAACTCGTTCAACCATTACTCGCTCGGCAGCGTCGGACAGTGGCTTTACCAGAGTGTGGCGGGCATTGATGTTGACCCAGCCAAACCGGGCTTCAAGGACATCGTCATTCACCCGCAACCCGGCGGCGGACTGACCCACGCCAGCGCCGAGTACGCATCGGCTCGCGGCATGATCTCGAGCGCCTGGACCCTCGAGGGACAGCAGTTCAGCTTGCAACTCAAGATTCCAGCCAACACCAGCGCCAGGGTATACCTGCCTGCCGGGATCCCAGCAGCCATCAGCGAAAACGGCATGGCGCTCGAGCAAGTCTCTGATGTGAAGCTGCTGCAAATCGAGGATGGTGTCGCACTGCTCGAGGTTGGTTCGGGAAGCTACTCGTTTGTGGCGAGAGGATGAACATGTGGACACCCAACTACCCTGACCACCGCCCCAGCACGAACAAGCGACTCGAGGCTGTGGATCACGGCATTGTCCTGCGGCACGGCGACGGTCTTGGGCGCTGCGATGTCTACGGCGCTCGAGATGTCTGGGTCTGGGAACATGACGGCAGCTATTACATGCACTACGACGCGGCAGGCGACACGGGCTGGCTCTGTGCGCTCGCCACCAGTCCAGACGGCATTCACTGGACCAAACAAGGCGCGGTGCTCGAGCTTGGTGCGCCAGGCAGTGAGGATTCCAAATCCGCCAGTTACGGCGTGACCTTTCTCGAGGCTGAAACTTGGCACATGTTTTATCTGGGCACACCCAACACCTCACCAGCCCCAGCGCGGGTGCCCGCCTTTCCGTACCTGACCATGAAAGCCCGAGCGACAAGCCCGAAAGGACCCTGGGTCAAGCAACCCGAGGTCGTGCCGTTTCGTCCGCAAGCTGGCACGCACTACGAGGACACCTCGAGTCCAGGGCAGATCGTGCGTCACGGCGCGGAATACCTGCAATTTTTCAGCAGTTCCGTGACCGTGGACAGGACAAACAAACGAACGCTGGCAATCGCCCGAACCAAAGACCTCAACGGCACTTGGCAGGTGGACCACGCGCCAATCGTCTCCATCGAGGAGCAGATCGAAAACTCGAGCCTGTACTTTGAAGCCAGCCTTCAGACCTGGTTTTTGTTCACCAACCACGTCGGACTCGAGGCAAGCCCGCAAGATTCAAACGACCCCAACGGGGCGCAGGGCGAGTACACCGACGCGATCTGGGTCTACTGGTCGCAGGATTTGAACCGCTGGAGTCCCGATCACAAAGCCGTGGTGCTCGACCGCAACAACTGCCACTGGTCGCCGAAGGTGGTGGGCTTGCCCTCGGTCTTGCGAATCGCTGATCGCTTGGCAATCTATTACGATGGACGCGCCGCAAACGACACTGATCACGTGGGGCGCGATGTTGGACTCGCCTGGCTCGAGTTGCCGCTGCGTGTCCCCGATGAATAAGAACCCATCGTCCAACCTTGGTCACTGAGATGAAGCTCGAGCCTGTGAAGCCTCTGATTTCAGAGCAACAAATTCGGCGCACCATGCAGCTCAGCGTGCTCGAGGGTGTACCAGGAATTTGTTTTATCGTTGGCACGACTGGCAGCGTCATCACCGGATTTGCCCTGTCGCTCGGATCAACCCCGTTCCAGATCGGACTGATCTCGAGCATCGGGCTGCTCGGGCAATTGCTGACCCCGCTGGCGGCGTGGCTGGCAGGTTTTTTCGGGCGGCGCAAGCCCTTGTGCGTGGTACTTGCTTTTCTCGGGCGGGTGGTGTGGTTTCCAGCCCTGATCTTGCCTGCGGTCTTGCCGCCGGAGTTGCGTCCGATCTTGTTGCTCACAGTCATCACCCTGTCGGGCTTGTTCAACTCGAGCGCTGGTGTGTTGTGGCTGTCCTGGATGGGCGATGTCATTCCGCCGGGCGAACGGGGACGTTTTTTAGGGTTTCGTTCTGGTTCTCTTGGGGTCATTGCGATGCTGGCAAACCTTGGCGCTGGGGCGTTGATTGACCGCCTTGCCAGACCTTTGGGGTTTCAAATGGTCTTGGCTGTGTCCACCGTGCTCGGTGCAATTTCGGCATTGATGCTGATCGCCCACACCGAACCCCGCACTCCACAACCACGAAATGACCTGCTGACCACCTTGCTCGAGCCTTTCGCTGACCCAAACTTTCGCCGGGTGTTGCTGTTTGCCGTCTACTGGACGTTTTCAGTCATGCTCGCCGCACCGTTTGTGATCCCGTATTTTTTGCAACAGCTTCGCATGAGTTACACCCAAATTGCGATTCTGAGCGTGATCGGAGCGCTCTGCGCCTTGGTTTTTGCACCCATGTGGGGACGGATTGCCGACCGTGTGGGCAACAAACCCATGCTGCAATTCACCACCCTGATCGCGGCAACCCTCTTGCCCGCAAGCTGGATGCTGGCTTCGCCTGTAACCCTTTTACCGATCTGGATTGGTGCCGTGATTGATGCTTTCGCCAACACCGCCACCGGTCAGGGCAGTTTCAACCTGCTGCTCTCGAGCACCGCACCGATCAAACGCACGGCGTTTGTGTCAGCTTTTTTTGCCACCACGGGGTTGGCAGGTTTTTTGGGCGGGGTTGCCTCGGGACCGATTCTCGAGGCATTCTCGCAGCCTGTTTTTGCGATCTCGAGTCTGGGGCTGCACTGGACGGGATATCACTGGTTGTTTCTGATTTCGGCGCTCATGCGGGTACAAGCCTGGTGGTTTTTGAAACCGATTCATGAGGAAGGTGCTTGGTCCATGCGCGAGATGCTGACTCGCAAACAGATGAGTCGTTCTCAACGGGTTGACTCGAGAAAACCTTGAACTGTGAAAAACACCGTCGCACCGAACGCCATCAAGTCCAGTTGTAAACAACTCAAACCTCTAAACGACAGTCAAATCGAGTCCTGAAACACGCGCAAAACTGCGAATTTTTTCAATTTGGTGTCCCACGCCAAGTGCCACGTGATGCGTGGGTTCTTGGGCGCACCAGGCATCCATGAATTCGGCTGGGTCAAGTTTAAATTGCAGTCTCGAGTTGGTGTTGCCAATCTGGAGTCTGGCGCCCGGAATGCTTTCGCCTTCGGCGGCGAGCATTTTGAGTTTGCCATCGGCAGTCTGGGTCATGCCGAGAATGGTGATCAGACCGGTTTTAACTTGGCATTCGACGCTGATGCCGTATCCGCGCTTGCCGTGGTACAAGCCCAATCCGCGCAGAATGGGCTTTTGGTTGCTGATGGCAACGTGTGCGGGTCCGTCGTGACCCATCATGATGAAATTCTCGACAAAATCCATGGCATAAAATTCGGTGTAAGACCCCCCGCCCCGACGGCATCCATGATCTTCATGGCAAGACAGGTTTTCAAATCACCCTCGCCGCTGGCTGGAATGCCTTTGGCAGTCAATAGCGAATTCCCGACGATCGCGCCCGCTCCGAGTTGCTCAAAGACATTGCCTTCCCAACCTCGGTAGTGGTAGGTCAAGCTGTCGAGATCAAAATCGCTGACAAGACGATCCAGACCACAGGCGACTCGGGCGCTCCAGTCAAAACTTTCATCGGTGATGGGCTGACTGATCTTGTCGCGCCCCGCTTCGGCAATTTGAAAAACCTCGTGAATTTCGATTTTTTTTGCCTCGAGTTCTGAGCTGGTCACGGCATTGACGCGAACCTCGAGGTCATCCATCTCGAGCACTTCGACATGAGCGCCGGTTTGGGCGTGAACCATCGTGAAGTCCGAGTACATGTCGAGCATTCCTGGGTAGGTGTGCCCCAAAAATCCGATGCAGCTTCGGTTCAGGGTATGGTTGACGCTGGCGGCGTTCACCCAGTTTTGAATCCGTGCCCAGGCTCGAGGGTCGTTGTGGAGCATTCCAGAGACGACGTTAAAATCAATGCGTGCTCTGGCAAAGGCGTTGGAGAGTTCTGGAACGCAGCACGCGCAACAGTTTGCCAACCACTCGCCCGTGTCTGTATTTTCGTAATCGATCGCGGCGACGGGTTGCAAATTCAAGACCAGCACAGGCACACGGCTGCGCTGAACCACGGGCAAAATGGTGCTCGAGGTTGTTCTTTACATTGCTGCAAAATTCAAAAGTGTGATGACTGTTTGGCTAACCTCTGTCACGTCGGCAATTTAGGGTTGGTTTGTCACGTCAGCATCAATCGTCGGCGACCAACTCGAGCATTCTCACGCGTTTGAATTGTGGTAACCATTCAGCCTGCGCCTCGAGCAATTCATTGGTCATGGCTTTGATTTCCTCGAGCGTTAAAAGCGCACTGACCTTTTCGGGTGTTCTGAAATTTCAAATCTCGAGCGTCAACCAATCTAAAGCCGTTTGTTCGTCTTGTTCGATAGCCATTTCCACAGCGCGTTTGGCAGTCTCGAGCAAATGTTCTGATCGTTTGCGTTGCGCTTCACCTTCTTTGATGGTGCGTTTAATCTCTTCACCCCAAGCATTCATTTGCTCAGGTTCAAAGATTGGTATTGGAATGGTTTTCAAATTTCCCAAGCCCAAAAACGGATTGATTTGCCCAGTAGAAATTTGTTCGACCAACAATTTACCTGGCAAGGAATTTAAGTGAGGGGTGTGCAGACTAACGAAGTGTCTCCAATAAACTGAGTTCGCCAGAACCAGCCAAAGGAGACTCACCAATGATACCCTTAACCCTCAACA
>JAYTKL010000267.1:0-6069 GCA_043730305.1 Deinococcales bacterium
TTGCTGGGCGGACTGTTTCACCCAATGATCTTAGTCGAAGTTCAGTTTCCAAACTTAAAAGTGCCTGTTTTCTTCGTGTGATATGGAGTTGCGCAAAAGCGTTAACCCCGTTTATTGAGCGTCACACACTCGAGCCAAAGCTTGCAACGCACTTGCAACGCCCGCTTTTCTAAGCTGCCCTCGGAGGTCAACCATGAAATGGAATTCATTGATTGTTGTGCTGATCGCGCTGGTTGCTTGTACCGAAACCCAACCGCCACCGACAACTGACCCGTTTTTTGAGGGCAAAGAACCTTACGGCGCGACCATACCGACTGACGCAAGGGTTGTCACACTCGAGGAATTCAAAAAGGCAGCGCAAACCGAAGGCTTTGCCTGGGATAGTCTGAAATTGCGCCAGGAACGAATCGCGGCTGCCAAAGCGCAATTTGTCAAAGACGAAGCCGAGATCAAGGCTCTGGTTGGGCAAACACCTGCCTTTCAAAAAATTCTTAAAGCCCCACCCACCGACGGCAGCGTAGAAGTGCTTAAAGATGGCAATTACTTGGTCACCATTCAGGGCAGGGATGGTACGTCCCAGATCGTGACCGAAGGACCACGCAATTATTTTAACGAATTGCTCGAGACTAAAAAACGCTTCACGGATGTCGGCAATCAGTTACGCGTTTACGGCTACAGCTACAACGGACTGCCAGAGGCGCTCAAAACAGGTCTGGCTACACCCGAGAGTCTGAACGGTGCGACGCTCGAGACACTGTTAAATGCGCGGCGAGAACTTACAAAACGTCTCGAGGCGAACCTAGACACTGTAGAGGACGCAAAAGCGCTGACGACCACGATCAGTCCTCGGAGTGTTAACCCTGATGCCAAACCAGTCAATTACCCTACCGACCCAAGTTTCGAGGAGGGATTCGGTGAGGGCAGTGATCGCAAACAAAACTGCGCTGACACTGTGCCAGACGAAGTTGGATTGTACAAAAACTTCTGGTGGAAACAAAAGTTTTACGCCACCAGCGTCAAGGCGCAAGCCAAGCGAGGCACTTGCCCCGCCTTCGGACTCACAGCGGCGCTCGAGACTCGAATTGCGATTGAAAAGGGGCGCTGGGTCAACCTTTCCGAGCAACGACTCTGGTATCAAATTGCAGGCATCTGGGAAGCACGTTGGTACGGCGATGGGGCGAACTTAATCAATCGCGCCGAAGACTTTCACGAGCAGGGTTTTCAGTTGCCATTTGAGAAGACCTGGAATTACAATCCAGCGTATTCTCGCATCGAGAACGCAGAAAACGAAACCTATTCAAAATCCTGCGAAGATTACGACGAATACTGCTCGAATTCCTCGTTTCAGGGTGAACACATTTGTACTGGTTCTTACTGCGCTTACTATCCTGGACCTGCCATCGGACAACCCATTGGTGAACGTTTTAAGGAATCCGAACCCGATGTGCTGTTCAGCTTCTGGGATGATGTTTTTGGCATTCCTGTCAGCGAAATGCGCTTGATGCTAAAACAGGGTCATCCAATGGTGGTGAGTTTTGTGGTTGGGGCTGGTTTCAAGAACAACTCACACGGCTACGTCAATAGCCTGGCTGACCCTCTTGAAGACGATGAGGGCAATATAGGGCGACACGTCACCCAAGTCGTAGGCTTTATTTCCAACGCTGACATTCAAGCGCACCCCACCCTAGCCAGTTCTATCAAGCAAAAATCGAATCAATCTGGTGGTGGGTATTTCATCATCAAGAATTCCTGGGGGCAGTGCAAAGGTGACAATGGGTATTACTATGTTTCGATCAACTGGGCAAAGGAATTTTTCACTTCGGTCGTTGTGTTCGATGTCAAGCCAAGCGAGCAATTCAAAAAAGTCCCAAACATTTCACCAACGCTTTCAATCACAGCACCAAACACTGGACTCGAGTTTCCATTCCGCCAGAAGATCACCTTAAAAGCCAACGCCGTTGACCCCGACAGTAGCACAACCCCAACCGTCACCTGGTCATCAGACATTGACGGACTGCTCGGCACTGGTACAGAACTCGAGGCTTCGTTCAACACTCCTGGAACGCGCAAGATCACGGCGGTTGCAGCGGATGGCATTGGTGGTTACAGCGACGGCGTCAGCATAACGATCACCGGTATCAACAAACCACCCGTCGCAAGCATTCAATTACCCCTCACCTCGAGCATCATTTACAAAGGCATTGCCACAGTGTTGCAAGGCAGCGGTTCGGACAATGACACGGGCAACGGCTTCCCGTCAGATTTGCCCTGCTCGAGCCTGGCGTGGAAATCCAGTGTTGATGGTGCGCTCGGAACGGGTTGCGATCTCGAGGCGACATTTGACACGCTTGGCACGCGAACCCTGACGTTAACTGCTACAGATGCCAATGGCGGCGTTGGCAGTATCACCAGGGTCATTACGGTGCAAGCCCTTCCACTGCAAGGACCACCGATTGTCAACATCCTCAAACCCACCCAAAATCAATTTATCGGCAACGCCGCCAGCAATTTGTACGTCACGGCAAGCGCGGTAGACCCCGACAATGGTTCGCCTTTGGTGCGCCAATGGATCATTCGTTACTCGAGCGGGGCGCAAGTGACGGAGAAAATCATCACGCTTAAAAAAGACCGTCTGAGTAAAGAATACTTTAACCCCGACGATTACGTGCCGTCCAACTGCGGTGGACGCAGCGCCGAACTCGAGTTAAAAGTCACCGACCCACAAGGCGAAACGGGCACGGACAAGGTCAGTATTTTCGTGTCTTACCCAGTCTGCTGAGTCGAGTCAATCAATTTCAGGCGGTGAATCCCATGAGCAAATCCGTGTACCATTTCGAGTTGCAAGTCCAACCCGAGCAAGCCGACCTTACCTGGTGCGCGACGCTCGAGGCTGAAGATCAAGCAAAACTTGAGTTCACAAGTCCGCTCGAGTTGGCGCGATTCCTGGCAGATTTGAAGACTGAAGGTACAGAAAACGCGCAAACCAAACTGGCAACAGGCTTGCGATGACGCTCGAGTGCGCAAGAAACATGAAGGAGTGTCAATGATGATTCCTGTGAAGTCCATAATTTTGCTCCTGCTGATTCCAGCGTTTCTGATCGCGTGTGGCGGCAATTCACAACCCATATCGGCAATTCTCAGTGTTGAAGTCAATGCTCCAAACCCCAACATGAATGCTGGGGCAAGTCAAACCATTTCGGCAACCGTGAACGGCACGGGCGCATTCAATCCAGCCATCACTTGGACGCTCAAAAGTGGCACGGGAACACTTTCAAATCAGACAAACTCGAGCGTGACGTTTAACGCACCAGTGTTGAGCACCGCAAGCACATCGATCGTGCGTGCAACCAGTGTTCAAGACTCGAGTAAATTTGACTCGGTGACGTTGAACATCGCCGCCAGTCCAGCGAACTCGAGCATTGCGGGTGTCAGCATTGCGGCTTCTAAGGTCAATGTTCGGGCTGCTGAAAGTACGACGTTAACAGCCACCGTTACGGGAACGGGAGCTTTCAACAACGCCGTAAACTGGGCGATCAAAGCAGGAGGTGTCGGATCATTCTCGAGCAGCACTGGAAGCAGTGTGACCTACCTTGCCCCAAGCTCGAGTTCTGGGAAGGTGGTGCAAATCACGGCAAGCAGTGTTCAAGACCCAACAAAGCAGTACACCATTTTTCTTGGGCTTCACCCCAATCAACCCACCATAGCCGCTGGTGGAAGCCACGCGCTTGCGATCAAGACCGATGGAACGCTGTTGAGTTGGGGAAACAACGGTTATGGACAACTGGGCAACAATCCTGCAATTTTGTTCAATGAATTTGCACCAGTTGCGGTGCTCAACGCCACCGACATCGTTGCCCTCGCCGCAGGACATGTTCACTCGCTGGCGTTAAAAGCCGATGGCACGGTGCTGGCATGGGGAAATGATGCGGGTGGGCAACTTGGCAACGATGCGGCGCTCGAGGATAAAGCGGCACCTGTTGTGGTGAACGGCGCAAATCAAATCATTGAGATTGCCGCAGGATACTTTTTCTCACTGGCACTCAAATCAGATGGCACGATGCTGGCATGGGGCAACAACTCGAAGGGACAACTGGGTGACAGCACCATCCTCGCCGACAAACCAACCCCCGTTGCGGTCAGCGGCGCGAGCGACATTGTGGCAATTGCTGCGGGCAGCGAGCATTCATTGGCACTGAAAGCAGACGGTACGATGCTGGCATGGGGACTCGATGATGCCGGTCAACTTGGGAACGATGCCCAACTTGTGGATCAGACATTACCTGTTCCGGTGGCAAATGCAACGGGTATGGTCAGCATCGCCGCCGGGTACAATCATTCACTGGCACTCACCTCGAGCGGCAACGTGCTGGCGTGGGGTTCAGATTTCGGGGGGCAACTTGGTGACAACATCCCCAAAGTCAACAAATCAACTCCAGTACAAGTGAACAGCCCAAATCAATTTGTAGCTATTTCCGGAGGTCATTTCCACTCTCTGGCATTAACCTCGAGCGGCACGATGCTGGCTTGGGGGTCTGATACGTACGGCGAACTTGGCGATGGCAACCAACTCAACGCTCAAGGTCTTCCTGTGACTGTGGGAAACGTGAACAACATTGTCGCCATTGACGCTGGAGGGCAATTCTCACTCGCCCTGAAAAACGATGGCACGCTACAAAGTTGGGGACAAGACTTTTCTGGGCAACTTGGAGATGGTTCCGCTCCAAACAATTGCAGTGGTTGCAGCAACACGGCTGTCTCGGTGTTGTTGGGTGCATTCACCATCCAAGTGCCGTAGCTCGAGTTTCAAACCATGAATTCCCAAGCTCGAGAATGCTTTAGTTTCGTATCAAGGCATTCTCGAGCAAACCCATGACCCAATCCGCCCACAGTGCCAGCAGTGCGACACTGAGCGCACCTTCCAGAACAAAGGCAAAATTCTGATTCTCGAGTCCAGCAAAAATCGGTAAGCCAAGCCCGCCAGCGCCTATCGCAGCGCCGATGGCTGCCGTGCCAATGTTGATGACCAGACTGGTGCGAATGCCGCCCAGCATTGGACGCAGCGCAAGCGGCAGCTCGACGCGGGTTAAAACCTGAAAACCCGTCATGCCCATGCCTCGAGCCGCCTCGAGCGCGGCACTGTCCACGCTGCCGATGCCTGCAAGCGTACCTGTCAAAACGGGCAGCAAGCCGTACAGGCACAGCGCAATCAAGACTGGGTAAAACCCGAAACCCAAAATCGGGTAACTGAGCGCCAAGACCGCCACGGGCGGAAAAGTTTGCGCCAGGGCGGTGAAACTCGAGACGAGCGGCAAGAATTCACGACCCGAGGCTCGGGTAACAAAAATACCGAGCGCCACACCCAAAATTGTGGTGATCAGGCTCGAGACGGCAATCAGGCGAAGATGCGTTAAGGCTAAACTGAGCAGTGTCGCCGTGCCGTACAAAACGTTTTGCTCGAGCGGAAATAGAAACTTTAAAACGATTTCCCAAGCCCTGGTTTGGGTGAAGACAAACAAGATCAAGGCAAACGAAACCACAGCCAACACCAGCACCCGAGGCAGCGATTGACGGCTCGAGTTCACGAACTTCCTTTGGCGTTCATGGCTTGCTCGAGGCTCAATTCGCCCGTCAAAATCCCAGACCCGTTGACCACAGGCAGCACTTGAAACCCGAGCGAGATCATTCTGGAGAGGGCGTCACGAACACTGGTGTTTTCAAACACGCTGATGTCCTGCCAAAAATGCGCACGAAAAGAATCTTCAACACTTGAAGCTTTAGGGTCGAGCCAGCCGCGCAGCACACCGCTCGAGTCCACCACAAAAACGCTTGAAGTTTGATCTTGACCCTCGAGTTTGACGCCCGTACTTGGAAGCATGACCTCTCGCACAAACACCCGAGCGAGCCGTTTCAAACCGCGATCCGCGCCAATAAAGTCGCGCACGAACGCATTGGCGGGTTGTTCGAGAATCTCTTCGGGCGTATCAAATTGCTCGAGTTTGCCGTCTTTCATGATGGCAATGCGGTCGCTCAGTTTGATGGCTTCGTCAATATCGTGGGTGACAAAAACCA
>JAYTKL010000268.1:0-3391 GCA_043730305.1 Deinococcales bacterium
GGGTTTTTGCTTGGCTCGGAAGGTAGGGATCGAACCTACGACCATTCGATTAACAGTCGAACGCTCTACCGCTGAGCTACTTCCGAATACGGTATGCACTGCAAGTGCTTGAAAAATGTAACACGAAAATCATGTCTTTGCAAGATCACTGCTCGGGGTTTGAGGGTTAACCCTGGGCTGAAGGTGGTTGCTCGAGTGTTAAGGTTATGTTTTGCGTGTGGGCTTGTCGGGTTTTGCTGGTTTTAAAATGCCGTTTAAGAACAGGTTGCAAATCAATTCGGGCAGGTGAGGCGGTGCGGTGTACGGTTTGGGTACGATCACAAAATGTTGTTTGATACTGGGTTCAAAAACCATGGTTGCCAGCAATCCTGCCAGTTCAAAAGGGTCGCCTTGAATTTCCTTATTTCGCGCGGCAACCTCGAGCACGCTTGCCACCGCGTATAAGAACGGTTTGAGTGATAAATCGGCTGGTACACTGGCGTCAAATAGCACACGGAAGAAACCTTGGTGCTCGTTCTGAAACGCGATGCTTTCTTCAGCAATGGTTCGCACCCGAGCCTCGAGTGTGGTTTGAGACTCGAGGGCATTTTGAATGCGGGTGGCAAGTTCCTCGAGTTTAAGGGAACGCAGGGCAATTGCCAGGTGTTGTTTGTCGGGGAAGTATTTGTACAATCCCACGCGGGTCAAGAGGGCGCGTTCGGCAATTCTGTCCATCGAGGCGTTGCCGTAACCGTCTAAACTGAAAATTTCGAGGGCTGCCTCAAGAATTTCTAGGGTTCGACGTTTGCGGCGGCGTTCGCGCAGCGTTGTGGGTGGGTTCATGGATTCCAGTGTAAGGCTTGAATTGTTGCTTGCGTTTGGTCTGGTGTCATTTTTTGTTCATGATTGACGTTACTTAGAGGTTTAGTATGATGTTGGTTGTCAACACTTGGAGGTTTGAATGAACATTAAAAATAGGAAATTTTTCGTTGGTTTGGTTGCGCTTGTTTCCACGGGTTTGATGTTTGTGGTTCTGGCGGCTTCAACCCCAGGCAAAGCGGTGGCTCGAGTGACCGATGTCAAGGGTCGTTTTTTGGGAGTGGTGACGTTTATTGATTCTGGAACTTCGACCAGGGTTAATTTTTTGCTTTCGGGTTTGACGCCCGGCAAGCATGGCGTTCATGTTCACTCGGGTGCTGTCTGTACCGATTCTAAAGATGCTGTAACGGGTGCGAATGTAATTTTTGGTGGTGCGGGACCGCATTTTGATCCCAACGACAGCAAAAATCATGGGGGTCCAAATCTGGATTCGAGCAAGGGTCATGCGGGTGATCTCGAGAATTTGGTGTTTGATGCAAGCGGTGCAAACTTTCAAAAAGGCAAAACCCAGAAGATCAATTTGGCTGGCGGGGCGTTGTCGGTTGTCGGCAAAGCCATTATTATTCATGCGAATGAAGACAATTACACCAACACGCCTGCCAATGGTGGCAGTGGTGGTCGGGTGGCTTGCGGTGTGATTGTGGCAAACTAATTGTTGATAGCCTCGAGCCAAGCACTCGAGGTTTTTTATTTGAGGTGGTTGGTTTTAAACCAGTTCACGGCATCTTTGGCGGTTTCATCAAAATTCCTGAACGTCACGTTCAGTTCGCGTACGGCTTTGTCGCTGCTGGCAATGTCTTTGGGCAGCAGGGTTTTCACGCCTTCGACGGTCATGCTGCTGGGTTGTTTGGTGATGCTCGAGATTCGTTCGCTCATCCAGGCGATGGCAAGGACAATGTTTGCGGGTAGGACTCGTTTTGGAGTTGAAACACCACTGACCCGTTCGATGGATGCACCAATTTCTTGTAAGCTCATGTATTTTCCTGAAAGAATGAAACGGTCTAAATTCTTGCCTTTCTCGAGTGCCAGAATCATGCCATTTGCCACGTCTCGTACGTCTACGACGGTTGTGCCGCCGTCTGGGTAAGCTGGGATTTTGCGGTTGAGTAAATCCAGAATAACTTGTCCGGCAGCCGTTGGTGCGGCGTCGCCGGGTCCGTGCATCCAGCCTGGAAATACGGTGATGACCTCGAGTTTGGATTGTTTTAAAAATTCTGTTATGGCTTGGTCGCATTTGAGTTTGCTGCGAAAGTACATATTCTCGAGGCGTTTGGCGTCGGGTGGTGTGGTTTCATCACCGGGTTGATGGTTGGCTTTCATGCCGATCACGCCGCTCGAGCTGGTGTGAATGACGCGTTTGACGCCGTGTTTTTCGGCGGCGGCAAGCAGTTCAATGGTGGCGGTCACATTCAGTTTCTCAAGGGTTGCCCAGTGGTTGCCAGGTCCGTAGTATTCGCGGAAGTAGGCGGCGGTGTGAATTAGCACGTCGCAACCCGTCAAGGCTGGGGCGAAGGCGGGGATGTTTTCGAGGTCGCCTTCAACGATCTCAAGCTTTAGATTTCCCAAAACGTTTTGGGCTTTTTGTTTGTTGCGGGCTAAGGCTTTAACTTCATAACCACGCTCGAGGAGTGCTTGAATTAAGTTGCTGCCGAGAAATCCTGTACTGCCTGTGACGAAAACTTTCATGGTTACTCCTTGCGGTTTAGCTTTTTAGACATAGTGTAATAAATGTTTACACTATGTAAAATATTTTAAATTACAATTTGAACCATGTGGTTGACATAAATGTAAACTGCATATATGCTATTTGTAGTTAAGTTGTCATTTCGCCAAAAACAGGCAGAATAGGAAACACCATGAACCTGACCAGCAGCCAAAACCATCTTCAAAACCTCGAGACTTGGCTACAAAACCTTGAAGCTCTGAAACTCGTAAGCCTCGAGCCTTCACAAACCGCCATTCTCAGCGTGGACGTGATTGAAGGTTTTTGCCGTGTTGGTACGCTTGCCAGCCCACGCGTCGAAGCCATTATCCCTAATGTTGTGCAACTTATTCAAAATGCTGAAAGCCACGGCATCCATGAAATTGCCTTTATTCAAGACGCCCACCCAGAAAATGCCGAAGAATTTGGGGCATACCCACCGCACTGCGTCAAAGGCACACTCGAGGCTCGAGCCGCCAGCGAACTCGAGGCGTTGCCCAACTGGAATACTTACGCGCATTTCGAGAAAAACAGCATCTCGAGTTTGGAAAGCACCAAACTGGTTGCCTGGCTTGCCGAAAGACCACAGCTCAAGAATATTATTTGCGTTGGTGACGTGACAGACCTGTGCCTGTACAGCCTTGCGATTGGGGTCAAGTTGCGCTCATTGGCGCTAGGACTTGGGCAACGCATTATTGTGCCAGAAAATTGCGTGCAAACTTGGGATTCGCCAGATCACCCAGGCGATTTGTACCATGCCATGTTTTTATTTCAACTGAAACGCAACGGCGTCGAAATCGTCTCGAGCATTTTGTAAACTTTGACAACTTC
>JAYTKL010000269.1:0-3861 GCA_043730305.1 Deinococcales bacterium
CATGAGCCTCTTCGACTCGGTTGAATTTCCGTGCCTTTTCAAAGGCATCTTGGGGTTTGGCGGTAATCAAGTGTGAAAGCCTCCTTCGTTGAATCGACCATGCACGGTGCGTGAAATTCTGTCTGTCACATACAGCAAGAGTTTTGGTCGCTCGAGTGCCAATTGGCACGGTTTTGACAGGTTAGCACGAGAGTCAATGCGAATGAAAAGCCCAGACACCAAATTGACTTGAAAACGGATGGGTCTCAAATGAAACCCATCCGTAGCCACTGCTAAAAGTTTTTAGAGCACCAATCCGACTGGAGTCTCGAGCGCCCCAGCAACGTGCGCCAGGAATTCTGCGCCGGCTTTGGCTGGGAAATCACCAGACAGGGTCAGTGAAGCCATGTTGTTGCTGATTTGACCCAAGGCAAGAAGCGCACCACTGGTGGGCAAGACCAGGTCATCGACACCCAGATTGGAGGCGTCGAGCACTGCCAAACCATGCGCCACGCCCGCGTCGGCATGATTAACGCTTTGCACCGCCTCGATAAAGCTGTGATGCAAACCAGCCGTGCTGAGTGGTACAAGTCCAGCCTCGAGTTTGTTGAGTGTGACCGCATCGGTTGTGCCGAGCAGGTACAGTCCGCGTTGCGCTGCCCGTCCGACAAAGACCCCAAGTTGAACTTCGCGTCCGTTCAAAGCTTTGGAAATTTGCGCTCGAATGTCGATTAAAGCGCTGGCATTGAATTGACGGCGCAAAATGTTGGTGTTGAAAAAATCTTTGTGCAGGCTAGAAGTGGGAGCGGCAACAGTTTGACTCGAGGATTCCAGGTGCATTGGGGTTTCAAGCACGGCTGGGATGACGACCGGAATTGGCATGGATTCTGCGGGTACATGAATAGGTTCAGGCTCGAGTGCGACCATGGGTTCAGGCTCGACATGAACAGGTTCGGGATCAAAATGCGCGATCATCGGCTCGGTCATGACTGGAACAACCACAGGTTCGGGTACATGAATTGGTTCAGGCTCGAGTGCGACAACGGGTTCAACGACCACGGGTTCAACGACCACGGGTTCGACAATAACGGGCATTTCAAGCTCGAGATCGCTCGCAACGGGCGCATGTCCAAGAGCAGCACCGACGCCAAGCACACCCGCACCAACGGCGGCTAGACCCTCGGGCGAGACACTTGCGGGTTCGTGATGAACCACGGGAGTTTCAAAATCATCGACCACCAATTCTGGTTCTGGGGTCAAAATCGCATCTTCGACAATTAAAGTTTGGACGGGTTCAAAATGGCTGTGGGCATCCAACTCGAATGGCAGATTCTCGAGCGGGTCGGGTACGGGTTCAAATTCGCCGCTGACATGCACTGGAATATCATCATTTCCTGGACTGAGCGTCACCTCATCAGACGGCACGACCACGTCCAGGTCATCGCTGACGGTCATGATGTGGTCTTCGTCCAGACTCGAGCTTGGGCTGGCAACAACGGACGTTGCGATTTCGCGGGGGAGCAAGTCTGGGTTGTGCAGACTGGCGACTGGTTCAACATCGTCAATGTCGTCAAGATCAAACTCGAACACGGCATCATCGGCTTCCAGGGCTTTGGAACTTGGCACAACAACTTCAGGTACAAGCATTTCAGGCACAGCAACACCAGCAACCTGACTTGAGATCACCACGTCGTCAGTGAGGCTCGAGACTGGGCTGATTGGCATCGAAAAGTCGTACTCTGGAACTGGCGGTGCGACTGGCGTTTGAACGGCGGGCGCTCCGAAATCACCAAGCATTGAGTTCAAGTCAACGCCCTCTCTTGCCATGCTGGCGCTCATCTGGTCAAAGTTGGCAACTTGTCCCATGTCGGGCATGTTGGCACTGCCCGCCGCAGGTCCAGCAGGTTCTGAAGCGTCAGGCATGGCGGGCAAATCCAATTCGCCGGACATAATGCGTGCCAAATAACTTAAAATGTCGCGTTCAATGACCTTGCCAGCCGGACCCGTGCCCCTGATAAAACGCCAATCAATTGAGTTTTCTTCCGCCAGCTTCTTGGCTAACGGCGTAATGTTTTCATCCATGATGTTCCCCCGAAATCAGACTAAAGCTGGATTTCAAACCCAAACAGGTTTGATCAAGCCTGCCCTTTTGAACAGCCTCAAAACCCGTGAAGAACGCAAATTGATGATTGACTTGCAAGCAATGTTCCATTAAGAATCCAGTCTAGCAAAGAATCTTACCCACTGGTGTGGTTTTTTGGCTTGTATGCCAGAAAATACCACAGCAAAGTCTCTGCAAATCTCAAAACGCTCACTTTCAAGCTCAAAAAATTCCCTCGAGAACACGATAAAACCCTCTCATTGAAATTTGACGCTTTGGGCGTGCGCCGCCAAGAAGTTCATCGAAGTCTCAAGTAGACTGGGGTTTATGTGGTTATTGTCCCCAAACCTGTCCAGCATTCACGGTTTTTCGACCCGCACTGGAGGCTCGAGCACTGGTGATTTTGCTGGACTAAACTTGTCTGAACGCGTTGGAGATCAGCACGATCTGGTTCTCGAGAACCGCCTGCACGCCCTGAGCGAACTTGGTTTAAATCTAGAATCGGTCGCACGGCTCAAACAAATTCACTCGAGCAAGGTTGTTCAAGCCGTCCCTGGCACGGTACTCGAGGGCGATGCGCTGGTCAGCAACCAAGCCAAGATTGCCCTGGTGATCGAAACCGCCGATTGTTACCCCGTACTGCTCGAGGACTGTGTGAACGGTGTGATCGGCGCGGCGCACTGCGGTTGGCGCGGCTCGGCTGGCAAAATCCTCGAGAACACCATTTCAAAAATGCTCGAACTTGGAGCGAAACTCGAGCATCTGAAAGCCGCCATTGGACCAGGGATTTGCCACAACCATTACAGCGTCGGACTCGAGGTGCGCGAACAATTTTTAAACCAAAGGTTTCCAGAAAACATCTTTGAGCCGTCAGATACCCTTTGGAAACTCGATTTGAGCGCCGCCAACGCCTGGTTGCTCGAGGCTTGCGGTGTTCCCAAAAACCAGATTTGGCAATCGAGCGCGTGCAGCACAGATCCCGAATTTTTTTCGTACCGCCGTGACGCTGGCAAAACGGGTCGAATGTGGTCGATCATTGCCAATCAGGTCAACCCGTGAGCACTCGAGCCGCACCGTTCTGGTTGGTAATTCTGACGCCCAAAGCCCAACTCGAGAGTGCTTTTGAAATCACGCCAACATGGTTAGCCGACCGCAACTTAAAAGGCTTGGCGCTCGACATTGATAACACCCTTGCCCCAACCCACCTGCCGGGCAACGAAGCCCAAATTCGGGCTTGGCTCGAACCATTCAGACAAGCCAAGATTCCGATTCGGGTTATTTCCAACGGTCATTCAAAACGAATCCTCGAGTTTTGCCAGTTGTTCAAGCTCGAGTTTGTCGGCATTTTAGGGTCGCGCATGGCAGCAAAACCAATTCCCAGCGCCTTTCAACGTGCCTGTCAAGAATTAAATTTACCTGCCAGCCAAATTGCAATGGTCGGAGATCAAATTTTTACCGACGTGCTCGGCGCGAACATGGCTGGCATGTACACCGTGCTGGTCAAACCCTTAACCGAAAGATCGCTGCCGCACACCAAATTGATTCGCAACCTCGAGAAACTCGTGCTGGCAAAACTCGAGCGCGAAAAAACCTAGCGCCACTGGTCAAAAGCCAGAAGCTGTGATACAGTTCCAAAGCTCCCAACCAGGAGAAGCCGTATTTTTACGAATACGACGTGCGCCAAAAGCGCATTGCGCGGCTCAGAGACACTGAACCGACGCTTCGGGCAAGAGAATTTTGTCCGCAAACCCAAACGGGTTGAGAAGAGAAACATGGCAGAC
>JAYTKL010000270.1:0-2188 GCA_043730305.1 Deinococcales bacterium
GCTGAGGTCACGATCACGACGGTCATAGCCTCGGTACGAGTCTTTACGGGCTTCAGAGGCTTTGCGGCGTTCCTCGAGTTCGGCGGGCGTGTCGAAAGCACGGTACGCCTTGCCATTTTTGAGCATTTGATTCGCGTAGTCACGGTGCATTTCGGCTCGTTCGGTTTGAATGTAGGGCGCACTTAGACCACCTTTTTCGGGTGATTCATCGGGCGGCAAACCAAGCCATTCGAGCATCTCGAGAATCCGTTTTTGCGATTCTGGATTGAAACGCGCACGGTCGGTGTCTTCGATGCGGACGATAAAATGCCCAGCATTTTGCTTGGCAAACACAAAATTGTAAAGCGCCTGATACGCCGTACCAACGTGAGGGTCGCCGGTGGGTGACGGGGCAATGCGGGTCTTAATCATTGATTTACCTCGAGAGAGAAACTGGAAAGCGGAAAGCAGACTGTAGGGTGCGCCGTGCGCACCAAGAATTTTGAACATCGGTGCGCGGGGCGCACCCTACGGTTCAAGATTGGATTCTACCTGTTCTGTCCAGGTTCTCGAAACTCGAGGGTTTCCAAAGGCAAATTCATGCCAACAGTTTAACCTCGAGTTTCTGGCGTGGCATCGTCAAAATGGCGGATGCGTGATCGCGTTAGACTTAAAACATGGCAACTTTACTGGTCAAAAACGCATTGGTGCTGGCAACCATGAACGCCCAAAAACTCGAGATTCCAGATTCGGGTTTGTTCGCTCGAGATGGTGTGATTGAACAGGTTGCGCCGACTTCCGAACTGCCACTGACTGCCGACGTTGTGCTTGATTTAAAAGACCATGTGGTCTTGCCTGGTTTGGTCAACACCCACCATCACTTTTACCAGACCCTGACGAGGGCAGTGGTGGGCGCACAAAATGCGAATTTGTTTGACTGGCTTAAAACCTTGTATCCGATTTGGGCGCTTTTGACCCCCGAAGCAATGCGGGTTTCGACGCAACTGGCACTGGCAGAACTCGCGCGTTCGGGTTGCACCACCGCCAGCGACCACCATTACATTTTCCCGAACGGTTGCACCCTCGACGATCAAATTATTGCCGCTCGAGCCGTTGGCTTGCGGCTTCACGCGTCTCGAGGGTCGATGAGTCTGGGTGAATCGGCTGGAGGTTTGCCGCCAGATCATGTGGTCGAAAACGAAGATTTTATTTTGCGTGATTCCATGCGTTTGATTGAAACGTTTCACGACCCCAAACCTGGCGCGATGACCAGGGTTGTGCTCGCGCCGTGCTCGCCGTTCAGTGTCACGCCAGACCTGATGCGAGAAAGTGCCAAACTGGCTCGAGCGTTTGGTGTGATGCTGCACACGCACTTGGCGGAAACCAAAGACGAAGAAGATTTCTGCCTTGCGCAATTTGGCAAGCACCCCGTGGCACTCATGGAAGACCTTGGCTGGTTGGGCAAGGATGTTTGGTTTGCCCACGCGGTTCACGTCAACGACCTCGAGATTGCGCAATTTGCCACTTGCGGCTGCGGCGCGGCGCACTGCCCAAGCAGCAACATGCGGCTCGCCAGCGGCATTGCGCCGCTCAGAAAGTATCTGACCGCCGGCGTCAACGTCGGGCTTGGCGTTGACGGCAGCGCCAGCAACGACGGCTCGAGTTTGCTGCTCGAGGCACGACAAGCCATGCTGCTGTCACGCCTCGAGCTTGCCGAGCAGCAACGCCGCCATGAACCGTTCAACGCCACTCAACTCACGGCTCGAGAAGCCCTGGAAGTTGCCACCATCGGCGGTGCAAAAGTTTTGGGGCGCGATGACATTGGGTCACTCGAGGTTGGCAAACGCGCCGATTTTTTCGCCGTCAACCTCAACCGTCTCGAGTTTGCGGGCGCATGGCACGACCCGGTTGCCGCCATTGTTTTTTGCGCCACCCCAAAAGTTGATCTGACCGTGGTCGAAGGTCGGATTATTGTACAAGATGGTGAATTGCTCACACTCGAGACTGGAAATTTGATTGAGAGACACAACCGTTTGGCTCGAGCTTTGGTGAATGGTTGAGGCTCGAGTTTGAAGCTTTGAGTTTTAAAGTCTCGAGCCTGCCAACCTTGACGCTAGCCGTCCTCATCAAAAACACGATACACTTTGTCCGTGATTCAGTTTCATCGTGTCAGCCTCGAATATCCCGTGACCAAAACCTTGGCGCTCGA
>JAYTKL010000271.1:0-35957 GCA_043730305.1 Deinococcales bacterium
CTGACAATGAATTCAAGCCATCCAAAAAGGTCAAACCAGCCGTTTGCGACAAGACCGAACCGAGCCAAGCCAGACCCTCGAGTAACGGCGGAATGAACAACAAAACCATCGAAATGCCAATGTAACGCCAGTACGGGTTTTTACCACCGAACGCTAGGTTTAACAGGTAAATCGCGTATATGAACAACAAAGCGGCAACAAAGAACAAAATGCCGCGCACCGTTCCCGCCCACCACGGTTGCACCGATGCCGAGAGGTTTTGCATCATGCTGGCGGGTTGAGCCTTTTGAAACAGGTTCTTGACCGAAACCACTTCGCCCAACAAGACTGCAACATCGACCGAGCGAACGCCAATCGCATTCACAGTCGCATCAAAAACTTTCGAGGTCTGCGCTGCCTGATCGGCGTTGGCAACCTCGAGTACAGGTTTGACCGCGCCATCGAATAAGTTCTTGGCTTGCTCAAGGTTGCTGCGACCCGCTTGAACATCACCGTTTTGAACCTGGGTTAACACCTCGCCAACGCTCAAACTGAGTTTGTCGAGCACGCCGTTAAAACTACCGAATTTTTGATTGGCAAGGCTGGTGGCAAGAACTTTTGCCTTGGCGGCTGGAATGCCAGCTTTAACCAAATCGTTGTTGATCGTGTCAAACGCGCTCGGCAGTGCCGCAACGGGCGCGATTGGCGTCACGACTGGCGTGGTGGCTTTGATGGTTGGCGTGGTTGGGTTGCTGGGATTGCTTGGGTTACTGGGGTTGCTGGGCGTGACTGGCGCGGTGTTGGTTGGCGTGCTTGCCACAGGGTTGGAAGCACTAAGCGCAATACCCCGAGCGCGTTTGCCAAAATCTTGGGTGCGGGTCAGCAAACTGGCAATGCCTTGTTTGAAACCGGGCACATCGCCAGAGGTGATGGACTGCACCGCATTGGCGAAGCTGCTGACCGTCAAATCCTCAGAAACCCTGGGTGAATCTTGCACAATCAAAAAATGACTCGAGGCACGCACCACCGCTTGATACGCCGTTGCTTTATCGGCAACATTGTCCCGAGCCAATTTTAAGGAATTGGTCATGATGTCCGCAACTTGAGACTCGAGAATCGAACGGGCTTTACCAATGTCTTTGCGTTTGACGGAAGTTGTTAACGTGTTCAAGCTGGCGGCAGGCATGTTGAACGCCCCTGCCAAGGTGTTGGCGTAACGTGTGGCACTTGGAATTTTGCCAAGGTTGAGTTCCGAGAACAAACGGTCGTACATCACGCGTTGCAAAATACTTTTGACCAACATCGATTGCGCCCCAATATTGATGGCGCTGCGTTGATTGACCATCGAAGCCGCATTTTTTAAGGCTTTCGTACCGGCATCAATCAATTTTTGCGTACCAATTTGAGGCTCGAGCCGTCTGAAGACATTCTGAGCACCTTGCACCCGCGCCAAAGCGCCAGGCGGATCGGACGTGACCGAAGTGCGGGCTGCCTCGAGCGAGGTGGCGATCGATTGATAACCAGCGATCAAATCAAGCGCCGCCGTAGTGGCTAGGGGTGCGCTGGGGGCAGCCGTGGTCGTGGCTTGTTGCGCAAAAGCCAGGGTGTTCAAAGTCAAACCCGTGACCAAAATAAAACCGAGCCATTTTTGATTCATGTTCATGAAGACCTCCAACAAGTGCCCAACAATTGATTCTCTTTGTGTGTTTGCATGATTTTCCCCTTTAAAACATTTTTAAACAAAGAAGCTCGAGTGTACAGGTTTTAAGTGCTTTGCAGCATGATTTGATCGAGCGCGTTGACCTCGGACAGCACCCTGCCCACATTCACCGAAGAGTTTGCCAAAACCGTTAAAATACCGTCACCAAAAGGCGCAATGAAAGCGCTGGTGTTCTCGAACTGAGCGTAAAACAAACGCGCCACCCGTGATTTCTCGAGCACCATGACCGTTGCCGCCACCACGCTCGAGAGGTGCGAAGCCGAACCCTCGTTCAGCCGCGCCATCAGAACCTGCCCGAACCTCGAGCACAACGCCACACCAATCACACCTTCTTGAGAGGCGAACCTCGAGAGTAAATTTTCTTGCTCTTCGGGGGTCATGGCAAGTTTGGTTTGCGCCCTTAAACGCGCCAATTTGGGCGCGACGGGCGCTTGGGCTGGCGTGCTGGGCAGACTGGGAAGCGAATCAAGCTTTAAACCCTCAATGCTCTCCTCAGGTTCTTCGAGAATCACCTGCTCCAAACCCAGCGCCTCGGGTTGGGTGGCATCTTTGATCCATAAACTTTCGGTCAAGGTCGGTGCCTGGGATTTTACCGCACCAGCCTCGATCAAACCAGCTTCGGTCAAACCAGCCTCGAGATCTAAAACAAATTCTGGATTTGAAAGCTGATCGTCTGGGAAGAACACCCCAGATGCTCCAGGGTCAATGCTGACTGGCTGTTGCAACGAAGCGCCCTTGAGCGGCAAACCAGATTCCTCGGCTTGCAACAAATCCAACTCCGCCCACAACATGTTCAGCGCCTGAATCGGATCAGCCGCGTTTGAAATCGAGCCGATTCCATCGGCAAGCCGCAAAACCCGAGGATTTACCGAATGACCAAACATTCTAAATTCGGCTTTGATCGCCTCAAGCCCCTCAAGCACCTCTGGACTAAGAACTGAGGTTTTGGATTCCTTAAACCCAGCCTCGAGTTTACCCAAGATCACCCGAATTTCGCCTTTGGCTTGCGCCACCGGAATAATCTGTTGCAAACGCGCAAACACCGTGCTGCGCAGCAAGTTCTGCATCTCGCTGGCGGTGACTTTATCGGCATTCGTGCCGGCGGTGCGCAAAGCATCCGCCACAATGTTTTCTGCCGCACGCCGCGAGACAATGCTGCTCAGGGCATCACAAACAGTTAAATAAACACGGTTGGGCATCAGTTCTGGCTCGCTTTCAAAACACTTCTAATGTTGACAGTATACGCGATAGGTTTCGCGCCACGAACAAAAAACCGACGTCAGAGGAAGGCTATAAACTCTAAGCTTTAAGCTATAAGCCAAAAGCGTCGTTCTACACGGCTTAGGCTCGAGTTTTTAGGAGTTGCCAGACACCGCATTTTGCAGCGCCATCATGACCACCTCTTGGCTGGCAGCAATCAAGGCGTTCATTGGCGTTTCTGGCGTACCAGACAAGATCGGCGTGACACTGAAAGCAAACGCCGTATCGCCATCAAACGCCGTGTGCGAGGGACGCGTCCCTCGAGCCAAACCCATTTGCGCCGCCTGCGCCAGACGGTAACACTCGAGCTTTGAAAGTGGCGCATCCGTACCCAGCGCCACCAGGGTCGTGTTGGTGTGCTCGAGAAACGCGATTTGATCGGTTTGCAACATCCGTTCGATTGCCTCCAGACGCGTGGGTCTAGAACCGTCGGGGCGTTTCGCACCCGCCAGCACCACCCCAGCATCGTTGACAATGTCGCCCGTGGCATTGGCAACCACCAGCGCCGCCACCGTAAAATGACCTACCCGCAGCGCCGCATTGCCCAACCCCCCCACTTCTGCCCACTCGAGACCAAAAACCTTGCCGACCATACCCCCAGTGCCAGCCCCAACCCGACCACCAAGCACAGGATCACTCGAGGCGGCATGACACGCTGCCAAACCCGCCGCCGCATCGGGACGCACCTTCGCGTCACCCACCGCGAGGTCGTAAATCACTGCCGTTGGCACGATTGGTACTTTGCCCGCAGGGGTTTGTACGCCCTCGCCCAGTCCCTCGAGAAACTCCAACACACCCGTCGCCGCCGCCAGACCAAACGCACTGCCACCAGAAAGCAAAATCGCATGAACCTGCTTGACGCTTTTATCAGGCTCGAGCAACGCCGTTTCACGCGTTCCAGGTGCGCCACCACGGACTTCAACCGAAGCCGTTGCGCCACCTTTAGGAAGAAGAATGACGGTGCAACCCGTGCGAGCCACTTGATTGGTCCAATGCCCCACCCGAACACCAGGCAAAGCGGTTAAAGATTGATTCTCGAGCATGAAGGTATTCTAGCAAGTAGCAAGTAGCAATTAGCAGATAGCAAATAGCAAAAAGCTCGAGGCTCGAGTTATAAAAAAAGCTGCAATTGAGCTTTCCACCCTCATCCCGCAAGCGGGAGAAGGGAGTTTGATTCTTTTACACGTGTGGCTCAAGATTTTTTCCTTCTCCTGCAAGAGAAGCGACCCTGCCCGCTAGCGGTTTCACCCGTAAGCGACCATGCCCGTCAGGTGCGTTTTATGGTCAAGACAGGTGCGTCTTGAAACCAAGAAGGTACGTTTTTAGGGTCAAGAAGCACCGAATGAGGGCTTCAAATGAGGCTCAAGCTTTTCACAACTCGAGCTTCAAAGATTTTCTTGCGCACGCACTCCCCTATTTCACATGCCTGACCCTCGAGACGAACACACTGCCCAGCACAAAAAACGTCACAGCAATCAGGAATAAAATCAGATAGCCACTGTTTTTTGAAGCTTTGTTGCTCGAGTCGAGAATGAAGCCGAACAATCCTTGAAACAGTTGTGGGAAAACCATTGCCACGTGCCAAACGCCCATGTCCCTGGCGTGACGGCGCTCGTCGGGCAGAACGCTTGTGCCGAGCGCCCAGTCCACGCTGACGAACGCGCCGTAGCCAAGTCCGAACAGCAAACCCATGAGAATGGCGAGTGGGTAAATTTGCACCAGCGCAAAACCGAGCGCGGAGGCTGCCATGAAAAACCCTGCGAACATGACGACAGGTTTTTTGCCAATACGGTCTGAGAGTCCACCACTGACCACGGCGGTCACGGCTGCGGTCACTGACAACATTACAAGCAACAATGTCAACGCCAATTCAGCGCCTTTAATCTCGAGCGAACCAAGCTTAAAAACCCCGATCACATCGGCAAGGAAGTACGCCAGGAAGGGTTGAACCGCGTACTTGCCAGTTTCGGTGAACGCCCTTGTCAAGAAAACCCAGCGAAAATCGCGGTATTCGGGTTGAAAAAACACCAGCCAATTCGTTTTCTGCTCGAGATTCGGTTTCTTGGCGGGTTCTTGGGTGGTGAAGTACGTGATGGCGGCGCTGATGGCAAGCACGACAATGATGGCGGTGTACTGCCCATCTCGAGAGCCTCCCAGGATGAACGCCACAACGCCACCCGCAATTTGGCTGAACAATTGAAAGAATCCCATCACACCACTGGCGCGACCGCGTTCGTGAACTGGGACAACGTCGGGAATTAAAGCCGTGTACGGACTGGAAGCAATCGCGTTGCCAAGTTGCACCAGCAAATAACCCGCAACATAGATGACGTAACTGGGGGCGAACATCATGACCAGCAAACCAAAAACGTTCAGAATCGTACCACCTGCCAGGAAGTTCATGCGTTTGCCGAGGCGGTCTGAAATCATGCCCAGAAAGGGTGGCAAAAGCAGTGGAATCACGGCTGCGAAGCCTTGCAAAACGCCCAGATACGTGCCTTTGTTGGCGCTGCCAACCAAGCGTTCGACATCGGCGGGCATGAGGATGGGCAGCAGGAAAAACCAGTGAAAACTAAAACCAAACCAGTACGCGCAAAGGGTCAAGTACCTCGAGATCGGTGCTCGAGTGGCGGGAATGGGTTGCAGCATGAATGAGTATAAAGGTTTGACCCGTAAAATGCTGTCATGCAATTGCGCCTTAAATCCCGCACTGTCACGCTCAAAGCTGGGGCGTTGATGGGCATTTTGAACGTCACGCCCGATTCGTTCTCGGACGGCGGACAATTTGATGCGCCCGAGAAAGCCGTGCTTCAAGCCAAGAAGATGCTGCAAGACGGCGCGAGCATCATTGACATTGGCGGCGAAAGCACCCGCCCTGGCGCGGAAAGCGTCAGCGAAGATGCAGAACTCGAGCGGGTGATACCAGTCATTCGGGCGTTAAAACTGGCAAAACTCGAGGTGCTGATTTCGATTGATACCCGAAAAGCCAGTGTCGCTCGAGTTGCGTTGGAAGCTGGGGCGGATTTTGTGAATGATGTGACGGGTTTGACCGATCCTGAAATGCGAGCCGTCTGCGCAGAATTTGGAGTGCCAGCCGTCATCATGCACCTGCGGGGAAAACTCGAGGAACTGAAATTTTCCATAGAACACCAACCGTTTGAAAACGTGGTGCTCGAGGTGCGAGACGAACTTGAAGCCGCAGCCAAACTGGCGCTGAAAGACGGTGTACCAAGTGTTATTCTTGACCCAGGTTTTGGTTTTGGCAAAAGTTTGGAACAGAACCTCGAGTTGCTGCGTGGCATTCCGACACTCAAATCTCTTGGGCATCCCGTGCTGATTGGCGCGAGTCGCAAAAGCACATTGGGGAAAATTGCTGGTGTCCAAAACCCTCTCGAGCGTGACGCTGCCAGCATTGCCGCGCATTTGTTTGCCTTTGCTCGAGGTGCAGATGTGCTGCGGGTGCATGATGTGGCGGGTCATGCGCAGGCTTTGAGGGTTTGGGAAGCTTTAGGTCAGATTGGTTCTTCTTGATTTCTAACCCAAGCAACCAAATTACGAAGCCCGCAATGCTCGAGCGTTGTCAAAAAATCTTGTTGATTTACGATTGGATTCTTCAACCTTGAACGTTGATACCGCAAGCTTGCCAGGACTTGTTCTGGTTTTGAATCGCGTACTGCTCGAGAATCGGCTTTGGAAAATCTTTAATGTTGTTGGTCACGATCAAATTTGCTTTTGCTTGAATCGCTGCCGCCAAAACATGTCTGTCGTTTGGGTCAGGAAGTTTTAAACCTTCAATCAAATGCTCAAAATTCAGTGACCATTGCACCTGGCACATGCTCGAGCATCAATGATTTTGTTCGTTCAAGCCGCTGAAACGTCACATGAGGCAAATTTTGCAGGACATTGCGCATCCATTCATCATGAATGGCTTGCGTCCAACGTGGTAAGTACAAGTCTCGAGCCGCTAAAGTCATCAACAAATCGCGTATTGGGGCTGGGTACAAAACATTTGCATCTAGGACAGCGTGTTGAAGTTGGGAAGTCAAAAACTTAGAACTCATGTTTTTAACTGTACTGTCTTGGATGAAAAGAGGTTGTAGGAAGTTTAATAGCCCATCTCGAGTTCCTGGGCATCATTAATCAGTGCGTCTAAAGCAGCAAAACGATTGACTTTCGAGCGTTCTTGGTATGCCAGAATCTCTTCTAACGCGATACGCCTATGACTACCAACTTTACGGTATGCCAGTTCGCCCTGCTCGAGGAGTTTAATCACAAATGGTCTTGAAACCCCAAGTACACCAGCCGCTTGTTGGGTGGTGAGTTCTTTTGGCAAGGCTGAGAGCGAAACAGCGTTCCCCAATGCCACTTGCGTTAAAATTTCTCGAACCATGAGCAACACCGAGTCGGGCAAATCCTGCACAGAAATCTTGGGTGCAACAGAATCAAGTTGAGCATTTAAACGTTTTGCCAGTTTTGTGTCGTGTGGGCTTGGTAAAATTGGGATTGTGACTTGAGACATGCGGCACCTCGAGCATCAGCATAGTTCATAAACGCAACAAACGCAATAAAACGAATGATCTCAGGTCAGCTTAGGGACGCGGTTGAAACAATCGCTCATCGAATTTAAAGTCCAGCCTGAAATACACCCCAGGTCGGGCGTTAAACGTGCCAAGGCTGTCAAAGCCAAAAAAGTTGAACCCAACGGTGAGCAACAAATCTTGCACAACGCGCAAGCTGCCCTCAATGCCAAACGAGAAGCTCGAGGTGTTGGTGCTTTGGAACATGTACCCAGCGCTGAAACCTGCGCCGAAGGTATCACTGAAAAAGTAGGTCGCGCCAAGGTAAATCTGACCCGTGAAGACGCTCGAGGACAGTTGGTACGCCAGCCCGCCACGTAGCGTGAAGTACTCGTCAAATTGGTAGGTGGCAAGAATTTCGCCAGCCAAGAATTCGCCTGTGCTGCTGAAAATACCGTTTTTATAGGTGTGGTTGGTCAGGACATTCCAACGGCTGTAACGGTACGCGCCAGCCATCGAGAATTTGAAGCCGCTACCGTCGCTGCCCTCGGTGTACTCGAGGTTGGGTGAGAGAATCAGGTTTGGGTCGGGTTGAAAGACGATGCCCAGTCCGTAAAATTGTTTGAAGCCCTTGCTCGAGAGCGACAGTTGGCTGCGCAAATTGGCTCGGGTGTTTTCATAGCTGTACAGCAGACCCAAGCTGATGCTGCCTTCGGGTTCAAAACCGATGCGGCTCGAGAGTTGCGCCCCAAGTTGCGCACTGAGGTTCGGGTTGATCGGAATGATCGTGTCAATGCCAGCTCGAGCGCGTCCGGCGTCGCCAGCGTTGGCGGGCAGGTCGTAACCCAGGGTCAGGTTGGTGTTGCCGAAAGTGCCGCGCAATCCGAGGCTGCCCTCGTTGTTCTGCCAGTCGGTCAGGGTGTCTTGAAAAACCAAACTGATGTTGGCGCTTAAAGCAAGTTCGGCGCTGAAACGGGTTTGAAACAGTGTTCCTGGCGTAATTGGCACACGTTGCTCGAGTCCAAATTTGAACGCGCCTAGCGGGACGAGCACGCCGCCAGTCAAGTAGACATCGCTGGTGTTGGTCGCGCCGCCGCTTGAGAAATTGCCAAGCAGACCGAGCGTGGCGCTCAGAATTCCAAAGTCATTTTTGGCTTCCAAACCGACGCTCGAGCGTGAACTGCTGGTCGCGTCGTAATTTTGGTTTAAGGACACCCGAGCCGAGAAACTGAGGCTGCTTGATGGTTTGAGGCTGGCTGTGACGTTGATATCGCGGGCTGGAGTCGTGTTGTTGACGCCAGTGTAACCAACCGCCACGTCCTGGTAACGGGCGTTCACTTCAAAAATACCACTGGCGTAACTGGCTTGCGCGGCAAAAGCAAAACTGCTCGAGAAGCCAAGTTCGGCGTTCAGTTTCAAGTCTTTGCTGTTGTAACCCGCCCCGACGGACAGCATCAGGGGTTTGGCGGCGCTGTACTCGAGCACCGTGCCCGAAACCGTGTACGTGCCGTTGCCGAGTTGCCCCTCGAGTTGTCCTTGCACGCCAGCCCTGAACTCGAGCGGCACACTGCTGGATGCGCTTGCGTAATCAACCATCAGGTACATTGGGTTGCCGCTGGCAAGGTCGTTTGCCAGAAGTGGTTTTTTCAGTTGGATGATGCCTGTCTCGTAATCGATCACGTAATCGCGCAGACGCTCGAGCGTGCAACCTTCTTGACCTGTTTGGCTCGAGAAACTGTTGTCGGTGTAAGTTGCTGGGCATTCGAGAATGATCAGGTTTGGGTTGTCTTTGTCGCGCACGACAATTCTGATGCGTTCCGTGCCGGGGGTAATGGGCGCATTGGACAGGCGGTAAATTTCGGTGCCGTCACCTCGGAATTCGGCAGACAAATTGCTGCTGGGTTGAAACGCGACAAAGCCCGTCACGCGGTAACCTTCACCGCGCACCAGGGTTTGCACGCCGTTGTAGGTCGTGTTGTAACTGCTTAACAAACCGCTAAAGCCAGCGCCAAACTGCCCGTACAGCAAGTAACTCGGTCCGCGCTCGAGTTTAAAGTAAAAACCGGTGCTGCTCGAGACTTCGCTACCTCGGCTGGCGGCGTCACCCAAAAGTGGAAAGCGCTCGAGAGGGGTGGGTGTCGGCAGCAAACTGCCGCTCAGGTTGAATTCGTTGTTGGCGTATTCGGCTTGGGCGTTGATGCCAATTGTAAATTGATAACCGTCAAACACTGGTCCTCGGGCGAACAATTGCAGACTTCCCGCCACCGAGAAGGTGTCGCTGAGGCTGATTTGAACTCCAGTCGCGCCAACCACAATCAGTGGGCGTGTGCTGGCGACCACCTGAAATTCGGCTTGGGCACGAACTTCACCGATTCTGGCGGTGGCGCGAACAATGTTGCGCGTGCCGACGCTGGAGAGTTTGACCCGTGACAGACCTGCCACGTATTTGATTTGATAACCTGGCTCGAGCGGGTTGGCGTCGGGTTGGCTGGGTTCTGGGGAAATCTCGAGCGTGACATAACCGTCAGGTGGCACGTTGCCAAATTCGTCAATGACTTTGATTTGCAACTCTGGCGTGTCGTTGGAGTCGTTGGTGATCGGGCGCACCTGGGTGATTTCGATGCGTCCGACCGCACCCGCCAAGGTCACTGTGACTGTGTCGGTGAAGGTTTCACCGTTGTCAGTGGCGCTCAACTCGAGGGTGTTGATGCCTGGTTTGAGTTGCACCGCGACATACTCGAGGGTGGTGCGGTTCGTGCCCTCATCGAAGGTGCGGCTGCCGACTTGACTGTCGCTAATCAGTACACCGTTGACTTTCAGTTGAATGTTTTCGGCTCGCAGTGGCACGTCCACCAACACGCTGGTCTGGTCGCGGTCGGTGAAGTGCTTGTCCTGAATCGGACGAACAATAATCGCGCCAACCCTATCGCGCAGACCGCGCAAGGTTTGTTGGGCAACCGCTTTTTCAAAAGCCTCGAGAATTGCTGGGTGTCCTTGCAGCAAACGGGTTTCGGAGACCGTGCCATTGGGCGAAATCAAATTGAGGATCACACCAATCCGTTCTTCAGGCATGACCAGAACGTCGGTGTGGTCGAGTTTGTAGGTCAAAACATAGGGGTTGCTGACGCCTGGTGGCATCACCCAGAACAAGCGATCTTCTGATTGCAACGGGTCGGGCAGCAATTGACCATTGACCGCACTCGAGCCTGAGACATAGCTTGCACCGTCGGGAATTCGGTCTGCAATCACAATCTGACCATTGGCAGGAATTTGTTCGACCCGCACGACCACGCGCACTTCACTTTGACGGGTTCGGGCTGGCAGGTCAACCACGGTGGCGGTGGCGCTGGCGGGTATGGCAACAATGGTGTCGTTCAGGCTGAGGTTGACAAGGTTTTCATACGTTCCAGCACTGGCGGCTCGAGCATTGACCACAATTTTTTTCACCTCGAGCGGCGCAAGGCTGATGCTTTGATTTTCATTTTGCTCGAAAGTCAAACCGCTCGCCTCGCCCGTCAATTGCAAGCTGATCGGGCGGTTGACGGGGTTGGTGACGAGTATGGTGAACGGAATAATTTGCGCAGGTTTGAAATTGATTTTTGGCGCGGTTTTGACCACGCTGGCATTGACCCGTTTGAAATCGGTGCTGGCACTGAGCGAGGTTAAATTGGGTGCTTCAAGAATCGCTTTCAAGGTCGCCTCGCCGTCCGAACCTGCCGTGACTCGAGCCTGGTAACTGAATTCTTGGGTTTGGTTTGGTTCGATGTTGCCCGCAAATCGGGTACGACCCAGGGGTGTTAACAATTCGGTTTGCGAATCGCTGAGGCTGAAGGTGGTGGCAGTACCGCCGACATTCTTGACGCTCAGTTTGATGGTGACAACCTCACCAGGCAGTAATATATTAGGTTCAATCTGGCTTCTGGTAATGCTCAAGCGTGCTGGAGTGGGTGGACGCGCCAGGGTTTGAATACTGACGCTCGAACTCGAGTTGCTGGGGTCTGGGTCAATGGCTTGGCTGATCGCGGTGGCGGTGTTGACAATCGTGCCAACTTGGTCGGCGTTTGCCACCAAAGTAATGGTCACATCCTGCCCCATTTTTAAAATTCCTAAATTGCAAGCCAGAATCCTGCCTGTCAACTCGCAACTGCCCTGTTCGGTGCTGCTCTCGAGCAAATTTAAACTTGCTGGCAGTTGGTCTTGAAGAACGGTTTGCATCGCATCGCTCGGTCCAAGATTTCGCACCCGAATCGTGTACGTTACAGGGTCGCCCACCGTGGCTTGGCTGGCATCAACGGTTTTTGACACCAGCAAGTCCGCAAGTGGTGTCAGTTCGTCGCTGTCGGTGGCGGTATTGTTGCTTAAATCTGGGTCAATCACACCAGCAGGTGGATTCACGGTGGCGATATTGGAAATTGTTCCTGTTGCATCACTGCGCAGCAATCCCGTCATCGTGAACGTAACGCTCGAGCCTGACTCGAGGTTGAGCAAAGCATCCAAATTTCCAGTGCCTTCAAGACTCGGGCAGCTCGAGTTTGGGCTGGCTTCACAAGTCCAACGCACATCCAAGAATTCTGGTGGCATGGTGTCGGTCACTCGAGCACCCTGAACGGCAACAGCCCCAAGGTTGCTGACGACAATCGTGTAACTCAGTTCCGAACCTGGCGTGGCATTCTCAGCCCCGTCGGTTTTGCTGATGCTCAGGTCGTTGTCTGCCCCTCGAGGTGCGGGGTCAGGATTTGGAACTGGAATGGGGGTTGGAACTGGTTCTGGATTTGGCGTTGGTTGTGGCGTTGGTTGTGGCGTCGGAACGGGATTCGGGGTTGGAACGGGAGTAGGGGTAGGTGTTGGAATTGGTGTGGGTTCTGGGTTTGGCTTAGGCGTTGGAGTTGGAGCAGGGGTAGGAACTGGAGTCGGATTCGGCGTTGGTTCTGGTTTTGGAGTCGGTGTAGGTTCTGGTTTTGGAGTCGGTGTGGGATTTGGAACTGGAGTCAGAGTTGAATTTGGAGTCAGGTTTGGATTCGGATTTGGCGCTGGCGGCGTATTCGGCGTCAATTTCTCTTTGACCACCACCGAAGCTCGAGCCGTCAATGTTTGAGAATTCCAAACCACGCTTGCCACATTCTCGAGTTTGCCTTTTGCATTTTTGGCGATGCTGGTGCTGACCGTAAAAACCTGGCTTTGCTTGGCTTGTAGGTTAAAAGTTTGCTTCAAATCTACTCCCTCAAAACCTTGGGGCAGAATGTCGGTCAGGACAATGTTCTCGGCGGTTGTGCCGCCTGTATTCCTGACCTCGAGTTTGAAACTGATCTTGTCACCAACTTCGGCGCTGGTTTGGCTGGCGGTTTTCTGAAACTCGAGCGTGGCGGGTGTGGTCACGACAATTGGGGTTTTGGCGGTCAAACCGAATGGTTCGAGGGTTGCAATAGCATCAGCTTGTCCCAACAAAATGGCGCTGGCTGGAATGACAATAATGGCGGGTTGCTTGACGCTGATCTCAACGCTCACGTCGTTCGGGGTTTGCGTCTCGAGGAAGCTGGGAAGCTCGAGTTTTAGCATGACCGGAATCGGGTACGGGAATTTGGTCGAGGCGATGGCGGTCAGGGTGGTGCTTTCATTCAAGCCGAGATTATTGCGGCTGGCTTGCAAACTGAGCTGGGCGGTCACGTTGTATTCGATGATGACTTTGCTTTGCTTGCCGCCCACCACGATGGTTTGCACGGATTGCACGCTGGCACCCGGCAGAACGGACGGGACAACCGTGTACAAGCCTGGTTTGAGTGCCAGAATGCCTGGAGTCATCAGGCTTTGACCGCCCACGGTGACCGCAATCCCAGGTAACGGAATCAATTCGTTGCCGACTCGAGCCACGGTTTCGACAGCAAGCCCACCTTGGAATTTTTGGGCAATAAATTTAAGGTTTGCGCCCTTAAAGTCAACTTTGATGCTGGTACTCGAGATGATTTTGGCTTCGCCGGAGTTGATGACAGCTTTGACGGGCACATACCCTGCGGGTAAAACTGGGCTGGCAAAACGAATACCGTCTTTATCGGAGGTAATCTTGTACGACGCACCCGCGATGGCTTTGCCGCTCGGGTCAATGATGCTGACGGTAATCGGGTCAATGACTGTGGTTTTGCTTGGGGTTTTGAACGGCACCAGCGGCACAAAAAACGGTTTGCCGTTCATGACAAAACGCAACCTGAACGCATTCGAGAATTGCCGCGCCGTGACCGGAATCCGTGCCAGCAAGGTCAACTGCCCTTTGAAACCGCTCGAGATTAAAAAATCGTTTCGCGCCCAGTTGCGTCCACTCGAGGTGTTCAAGACGCGGCGTTGTTTGTTGGGCAGCAATAACGTCAACTCGAGTTCGCGGCTGGTGTCGCCATCGTAATTGAAAATCTGCAAGGTTTTGCCAACGTCATTGCTCGAGATGGGCAAGTAAACCGCCAGCATTTCTTGGTCGGGCGTGCCGTGGGCGTTGACCGTAAATTGGTCGGCTTGAACTCCAATGTTTTGCGCGGCTGCCAGCGCGTAACTGCTCTTGCCATTGCCTGTGCTCGAGACGCTGAGGTTGTAGACCCCTGGGGCAAGTGGGTTGTTGAACACCCGCTCGAGATCATGCTTGCTCGAGAGACCGTAAATGCGTTCAAAAATATTGGTTTTGCTGCCCAAGGCTCGCAATCTGACTTTGGTGCTGAAAGCATTGCCCGAGTACAACTCGTCGCCGTAATAATTGGCGCTGCGAACGTTGCCAGAGCGGTAATCGTTAGAATTGAGGCTGGGGCTGTACATTCGTAAATCCACAGGTTTGCCAGCCGCAATGGGCGGCACGGTAATGCGAAACGTATCGGCAAGAATGTCCCAATTTTGACTCGAGCCAACCGTTACCAGCGGCAGGACGGGCGTGGTTTGCGCAAAAGTCGAAGCCACGCCGAGTATCAAAACGAGCAGCAGCAAAAAACTCGAGCGGAGCGGTTTCACGGTTCAACCTCTTGCCATTCGATGTCAGGGTCGGTCAGGGCAAATTCGGGCGCAAGGTCGCTGAACAAAACATAGGTGATGACGTACACCCCAGGCTCGAGTTTACCAAGCTCCATGATGCCCTCCGCGTCTAAGGTAGCGGTGCGCTCCACACCGTCTGGGCTGGTCACTGTGACCACCCCTCGGGTTGCGCCAGTGGGCAGGGGGTCGGTCAACAACACATTTTCGACGGTGTGGTCAATGGTTAATTTGAGGTTGACCACATAACCCGCGCCGCCTTGCTGCAAGTTTTTCTCGAGGACAATCTCGCCGCGCCGCAAGGTGGTGGTGCGTGATTTCACGGCGGCGGCAAGGGCGGGGTAAAGCGGGAAGTCTTTGACCTCGAGTCCGCCGACAAGACGCGCATAGCGTGTGCCTGGGCTACCTTGGTCGTCTGGAATCGGTTTGGGCAGGTACGGCACGGTCAATGGGTCTAGCCGAATGGCGTACAAACCTGGTGCAAGGTCGGAAAAGCTGTAACGTCCTTCACTGTCGGTGATCGCGTAATTGCCGTTCGAGAGGTAGACTCGAGCGCCGCGCAGAACCTCTTCTTGACCGGCATCGAAACGCAAGTTGTCGTTGCTGTCAAAGTAAACCCTTCCTACCAATGCCGTGCGGTTGGTAAAGACGCCGTTGGTCTTTTTGACGGCTGCCGTGGCGGTGTTGGACACGACCACAATCTGGGCGCTGGCTGCCGATTGCGCGGTCACGGTCACGGTGTTGATGACTTTTTCTGGCAGGACTGGCGTGCCGATGCTGCCAAAAACAAGGCTGATGCTGGACTTTGCCGTCAGCGCCGGAATGCGCCACTCGAGGCTTTGCTTGCCGTTTGAAACCGTGATTTTGGGGTCGGGAATGCCCTGACCTGCCAGTTTGCTCGAGCCTGAAAGGTAGACCAAACCGATTGGCAGATCGTCGGTCACAACCAGATTGACCAGTTCTGCGGTTGGTGAATTGTTGAGGATTTTCAGTTCAAACTCCACCACGCCGCCAATGCTGACCGTGGGTTGCAAAGCAATTTTTTCAACCGCCAGCACCGCCCGAATCACACCGACATCCACGGTGTTCGACGGTACGCTGACGGGTATGGTTTGGCTTAAAACATTGGCGGTGTTTGAAATGATACTGGCGTCAGGTGTCGTGTCTAAAATGATGGTTTTGAATTTGAGGATCAGACGCCCGCCACTGGGCAAACTCGCCAAATTCCAGGTGATGGTTCGTGTGCTCGAGTCATAATTCCCTGTCACGGTGTAGGTTTTGGCGCTGTTGCTGGCGTCTGTCACCACGCCTGTGGTGATGCTCGAGGGGACGGCAAGGTTGGGGTCGAGTGTGTCAGTGATCGTGACGTTCTGCTGATCGAAATTGGCTTTGTTGGTCAAATCGAGGCTGTACTCGAGCGGGTCGCCTGGTTTAAAGGTTTTGTTCGGACTGACCGTTTTGACAAATGTCCAGGCGTCACTGGCGGGGTGAATAACGCTTGTCACGTCCAGCGTGCGGTTGATCGAGTCTGGTTTGACACTCGAGGACACCTGTGAAACCCAATTCCAACCTGTGCCGTTGTTGTCACCAACTGTGTTTATTGGTGCTTGAAGCTCCAAGATCACTTCAAGGCTGGCATTGGGCGCCAAATTACCAACGTCCACCAGACCGTCGGCGTTGGTGTCGGTTAATGGCGTGCCATCTGCCGCCAACCAGCGTGCCGTCCAACCGGGTGGTAACGGCGTCTCGAGGCTGATGTTGAGCGTGTCGTTGGTACTGCCTGCGTTCAAGACCGTGTGACGGTAAAAAATGGTTTTGCCCTGAAACTCCTGGCTGGTTTGCTTGTCGGCGGCTGCGGGATACTCGAGCGCTTTGGGCGTGCCAAGCGGTCCAATCCAGGGTTCGACAAATGTCACGCTGGTGCTGTCACTGGCGCTGTTGTTGGCTGGCTCGAGGTCTGGAATGGTGCCGCTGACGCTGGCGGTGTTGGTCACGCTTGGCATGGCGGCAGCACCAACGGTCACGGTCAGGGTGATTTCGGGCAAGCTCGAGTTTGGCGCGAGGCTGGTGTTGCTGGTGCAGGTCACAAGGTTGGCGTTGGCAGCGCAAGTCCAATTTGTACCGCTGGCGCTGACAAATCCCAAACCGGCTGGCAGGTTGTCTGTGACCGTGACCGTTCCAGCCAGGGTCGAAGGTCCGAGGTTGCGCACCGCCAAAACGTACTGCCCATTCAAACCTAGGGTAAACGTACCAAGGTGACGCTTGGTGATGCTCAAGTCGCTATTGGGCGTCAGTGAATCCGTGTCGCTGGCGGTATTGTTGCCTAAAATTGGATCGGTGACACCGGCTGGCAGCACCAGACTTGCCGTGTTGAGCAAATTTCCGTTTGCATCGCTCGAGAGGCTGGCGCTCAGGGTAAACACCACGCTCGAGTTGGCTGCCAGGTTGACGGTTTGGTTGATGTCACCCGAACCGCTGACCGCCGCGCAGCTCGAGTTGGCTGCGGCAACGCATTTCCAACTGGCATTGGAAAGGGTGCTTGGCAGCGCATCGAGCACGCCAACACCGATCGCATCTGACGGTCCTGCGTTAGCGACGGCAATGGTATAAACGAGGCTTGTTCCTGGCACTGCCACGCTGGCGTTGTCGGTTTTGGTCATGCTGAGGTCGCTGACTGAGCTGACGCCGACGGTATCGCTGGCGCTGTCGTTGCTTTGATTGACTTGCGCCCCGCCAGCCACTGAGGCGCTGTTGACCAAGCTTGCGGGGGCACTCTGGGCAATGCCGACGACCAGATTGATGCTCGGGAAGCTGGCGTTGATCGCCAGCGCGTCGCTGCGGGTACAACTGACGGTCTGGGCGTTGGTGTTGCACGTCCAACCTGCCCCAATTGCACTTTGCGGGGTTAAACCATCAGGCAGGGTGTCGGTCACGGTCACAGCTCCAAAACTTGCTGCCAGACCAACATTCGAGACATTCAAGCTGTACGCGCCGCTCGAGCCGCGGACAAAATTTCCGATGTGGGTTTTCACAATCACCAGGTCGCTGGCGATAATCAAACCCGTGTCCGTGGCAGTATTATTCTTGGGTTGCGGGTCGATGGTTGGGCTGGTAACGCTGGCGGTGTTGACCAAATTGCTGGTGACACTTAGCGATACTAACAAATTCAAGTCAAAACTCGAGCTTGCGCCGTTGGCGATGGCGCTCGAGCTGGTGCAGGTGACGACTTGGGCGAGAGCATTGCAAACCCAGTTGGCATTGCCGCCCGAAACGAATGTCAAACCCGTCGGCAGGGCGTCGATCACGGTGATCGTGCCACTGGCGCTCGAGGGTCCAGCGTTCGAGACTTGCAAGGTGTACGGCGTGGTTTGACCGAGTGCCAAGTTGCCAACATGGGTTTTGGTTAGGCTGAGGTCGGCTCTGGGGCTGACCACCACCCTGGAAACATTGTTGGCATCGCTGAGTCCGCCAGGGCAGGCGGCAACCAGATTGACGTTGGCAATCAAACCACCCTCGAGCGGCGTGGGTGCGTCAACCCGCAACAAAACGTGGGTGCTCGAGTCTGTCGGCAAACTGATGCTCAAAATGGCTGCCCCGTCGGGTTGCAGGTCGTTGTTGTCGTCCAAAAAAATGCTTAAGCCAGCCGGCACAAAGCTACTACCCGCCTCGAGGGTTGGCGTGAGGTTAAAACTAAAACCGTTGTTGCCGGCGTTTGACACCGAATAGCTTAAGTAGGTGCTGCCGCCCGGAATGACACTGGTGTTTTGACCTGGGTTAGAAACCGAACCGTACGGCAGTACCGAAACGCCGCAAACCGAAGCCACCGTAATCACCGCTTGGTTTGAGGTGATTAAGACCGTTTGCCCGTCGGGACCTGTATAACTGCCCGAGGCGGTGTTGGGAATGGCTGTGCCTGCCGGAGTGGCTGTGCTTTGAGCCTGAACGCTCGAGAGGCAAGCCACCATACTAAAAACCAAGGTCAGCAGTTTTATTTGGAGCTTCACAGCAAACCTCGAGAGTGTGAAAGTGAAGGCGGATAAAAGTCTGGTTGTAAAATAAAATCTTAATTTTTACAGCTTGAGTCTAAATTGAATTCTCAAAAAAGAGACAAAATGAGCCTCCCAAGGTTTAACCCTGGGAGGCTCGAGAGAGATTAGCGCACGCTAACGGTGAAGGTGATGGTGATGGCAGCGCCTGCTGGGAAGAGGTTGACTGGGGTGCTGCCAGCGTTGGTCACGACCACACGGATGTTGGTGACACGCAGGGCGTCTTGGTTGTCGCTGTAACCGGCACTTGTACCAGTGGCAACGCTATCGGCTGGGGCGGTGGCGCTCCAAGCTGTACCACCATCGGTGCTGTACTGAACTTGGCAAGTCGAACCAACTGGGCAACCACTCACGCTGGCTGAACCAAATTTGAAGTCGGTGTAGGTTGGGATTGGATCGAACACGATGACGTTGCTCAAACCGCCCGAGCCAAGGTTGGTGGCAACGATGGTGTAAGTGATTTCACTGGTGCTGGCAACAACGCCCGGGGCGGTGCGTGGGAAGGCGGTGGCGGTGTTGGCGGTTTTTTGAAGGTCCAGCTTGCCAAGCACAATTTTGGTCGTGTCGGTCACGGCGGCGCTGGCACTACCAGCACTGAACGTACCACTGGCGGTAATGACTCGAGTGTCGGTGGTGGCGTCTGCCAAACCGGCAACTGCGCTGACTTGCACGAGGATTGGGGTTGAAGCGCCCGAAGCCAAGCTGAAGGTGGTTGGGCTGGTTCCGTCGTAAACGAGGGTGTCGCCAGCGTCAATCACGCCTGGGGTCGTACCGTTGTCACGGTAGATCAGGTAGGTGAAGCCTGCGTTGCCCGCACCTGGGGTCAGGGAGATGGTGGCGCTCGAGTTACCGTTGTTGGTCAGGGTGTGCAGGTAGACCACCGTGCCTGGGCTGGTGATGCTGCTGTTGCGGTCTGGGGTGAACAACAAGCTGTTGATGGCGTTGATGGTCAAGGTGTTAACGATGGTGTCGGTGCTGGTTGGGTTTGAGTTGCTGGTGGTGGTGAAGCTGATTGGTGCGGCACTTGCAGGGGCAGCATTGGCTGGCACGGTCACAACCGCGACCAGTTGCAAAATCTGATTTGGACTGAGGACGGCGGTGCTGGTGATTGGCGCACCGTCTGGCAAGCCGTCGCCGTTGGTGTCCAGGTAGTAAGCGACCGTCGAACCGCTCGGCAGCCCACTGGTGGTGAGGGCGTAGGTGTCGCTGACCACACCCGTGTTTTGAACGGTCAATGGGTAGTAAACGGTCGTGCCCGGGTTGGTGGTGATGGCGATTGGGGTGTTGCTCGTACCCGTCAGTGGCACAGTCGTGGTGAGATTATCGTTGTTGCGGATATCAACGCTTTGACCCGAGGTGATAGCGGTCAAAATGTCGGTGGTGATATCGCTGCTCGTGCCAGCATCGCTTTTGATCACGGCGGTCACGTTGGCGCCTGCGCTCGGGGTTGAACCCGCAGGAATCGTCAATTTGACGACCACGTTGTAATCGGCACCCGGTGCCAAGGTCACGCCTGAACCCAAACCGGTCGAGCCGTCTGATTGGTACAAGGCTGCCGAGTAACCACTCGTCACGGATTGAACGCTGATGTTAAAGGTTTGGGTGGTGTTGCCCGTGTTGCGCACGGTGTTGACAAAGGTCACAACCGTACCGCTCGGGGCAGTCGCCACGACTTCTTGATCGAGGGTGTTGACGGCGGCACCAACACCCGAACGGGTGTAAGTGAAGCTCAGACCCGAAACTGGATCGGTATAGGTTGCCGTACCACTGGCGGTGCCTGTCGGTTGACCGACTGGACCGATCGCGGTGGATTTCAATTCTGGCGAGGTGCTGGTGACGGTGTTGGACGGCACGGTGACGTTGGTCGTGCCGTTGTTGTTGCGGTAATCAATGGCGGCGACGTTGCTGATCGAGGTCAAACCAGGGGTTGAGGCTGGGATACTGACCTTGAAGCTGAGGGTGTAGGTTGCGCCAACATTCAAGGTATTGGTTGAAAATCCGTCGCCTGGTGTGGCATCACGCATCAACAAACCAACTCGAGTAACCGTGGCTGGTTCGGTGGTTGACCAGACCGTGCCGTTAAAGTACACAACGCTGGTGATTCCAACTGCGCCGGCACTGCCCGTCGCGCTGCCTGCCACATAAGTTGTGCCTGCTGGAATGGTATCCGAAATCAAGATACCGTCAAGGGCAGTACCGATGGTGATGACGGCTGGTTTTGATTTGGCTGCCAAGTTACCAGCATTGGCGCCCGAAAGTCCGTACGTAATCTCGTACAAACCAGAACCACTGTTTAACACTGGAGCGCTGGCGGTTTTTGCCAAAGTCAAATCGGCGTCGTTAATAACATCAACCCTGGCAAAGTTAACATTGTCTGAAGTTGATCCTGTACCAGTGCTGGTAATATTAATGTTGGCACGTCCACCGGATGGGGTCGAACCAGGAATGCCACCTGCCACAACAATACATTTAACGTTGCCTGGGGCAAGTTGAGTCAATGCACTGCTGGTGATTGAAGCCTCACCGAAGTCAACTTGACCATTGCAGTTGGCATCGTCGTAAATCAGTGGGCTGACCAAATCAAAGGTATCGCCGTCGGTGTTGACACCCGTTTGTTGAGCAAGCGTCAAGTTGACGGTGATGCCCGTGTTTGAAGTGTTGGTAATCACGTAAGGAAAGTTGACGGTTGACCCAGGAATTTGATTCTGGGTTTGACCTGGCAGAGCGCCAGTAAAGTTACCCGTACCCGTGCCTGCTGTGCCGCTTGGGGTGATCGAATAACCGTAAACGGCTTGCACCACGGTAATGGCAACGTTCGAGTTGGTGGTTTGCGGGTTGCCCAAGGAATCCAAATACGTGGCTGAAGCCTGATTCGAGATTTGAGTTGTTGCGGCTGTGGTCTGCGCAAATGCCGCAGTTCCCAACAGCGCGAACAACAAGGTGGTGACGATGCCGATTTTTTTCATTTACTGCCTCCCAAAATTCTTAGTGCTCTTAAGACTTCTATAGTGCTTGCCTATCACGTACTTGCCTACAGGCTCGAGATGTTGAATATGTTATTTCTCGAGTTTTTGCCATGTGGTTACAAATGTATTTCCCTCCCCGTTGGTTTTACATTTTGCGGGTGTTCTGGCTGGGTTACTTCACTGTGCTACTTCACTTTGACTCGAGCTTTAAATTCCAGGGTTTGACCCGCTTTGAGTTGACCTCGGACAATCCAGCGCAGATCGGTGTATTCGTTTGGTTTGACGGTTTCCTCGACTGTTTTGCCGTCCTTGATGATCTTGCGCTTTAAGGGCGGCGTGGCAAAGCTTTTCTTGCGGTCATAAGACGCCAACAAAATGGCGACCGAGGCGGCGTTGGTGGCGGTATTCTCGAGGTAAACGGTGCTCGAGGGAATCGGCAGGTCAATCACAAAATTGGGCAAGCCTGTGGCGGTGGGGTTGCTGGCTTTGACGCGGTATTCGACGGTATCGCCCGGTTTGACGCTGTCGGCTTTGGCAAAGCTTTCCACGGTTTTGCCCCCGACAATTTCGGCGCTCACACGGTAAGACTCAAGTGTCAGTTCAGGTTTGGTCTTGACGGCTTGCGCCAGGGCGAGCGTGCCGATCACGCTGAGGATCAGGATAAAGGTTGTTTTGATTGCGTTCATGGCTGCACCCCTTTAAGTATCTTTGCACAGGCAAAGTTGCGAAATTCTTACTTTTGCTTTTGACAGCAACTCTGAAGGTTAGATAAAAATTTAAGTTCTCTAACAGTGTTGTTCAAGACACACCATCAAAGATACGGGTAACCTGGGATTTTGGATGGTCAAAAGCCCCATCAATGAAGACAAAATTCGGCATCTTATTTAATTGTGGTGCTGTAACAAACCAGACCTGTCCCGCCTGGGACAACTGTGCCAGCCCGAACAACAATCACATTGGCAACGATCTCACCAGCGTCAGCGTCGGCGGCATCGGACAAGCCCAGACCATTTAAAGTGATTGATCCCACAAAGTACGTCGTGAAAAATGGCACTGGGTCGCGCACGATCACATTGGAGACATTGGTGATGCCAAGGTTGTTGTAGTCAATGCAATACTCCAGCACCTGCCCTGGCAAGCCCACGTTGGAGGTGGACGCTGTTGTGCCTGTGGTGACGTTGCGAACAGTCTTACCAAGCTTTAAATTTCCAATGTTGGCGATGGTGGTCGTGTCGGTCACAACCCGCAGGTCAATCACGCTCGAGTTTGCCCAGACCAGGCTGGCGCGAATGTTGGAAATGTCTTGTTGGTTGACCGGTTTATTGGATGGCACGATGATGTTGGCTTCCAAAGCACAGGCTTGAAGCCGTCCGTTGGCATCTCGAGTCCAGTTTTGATCGACGTTGAAGCTGCTGATCACGACTGCATGTTCACTTGCGCTGACAACACCGTCACAGTTGGTGTCCAACGCGTATTGCACGGTATAACCCGCGCTCGAGACGGTGGATAAGTTGACCACGCCCAATGTTCCTGGGCGGTAGAGGTGCGCGTATGCCACCGCTCCTGGACTGGTGCTCGAGCCTGTGCGGTTGGGTTGTAAGACGCTTAAGGGCACTTGCCCAAAGTTGTAACCCATGAAGTATTGCCCACCCGTGAAGGCAATCGGGAAGCTCGAGGCGTTCACATCATTTAGGTTAACGGCTTTGTAAATGCTGGCACCCGCAATGTTGTTGCCCGTTGCGGCGTACTGATTTAAGGATTCAACCAAGTTCAGGCTGCTGGCGGTTCCAAACGGAATCCAGAGCGTGTAATTGCCGTTCACATCAGTCAAGGCGGCGTCAATCGTGGTTGCGCCGCTCAACACACTGACGGCAATCCCCGAAAGTCCTGGCTCGAGGTTGTTTTGCAGCGCGTCGTTGGCGGTCAGGGTATTCGTGAGATTGCCGTACCCGTCGTCTCTGAAAACCGTGCCTGTGATGCTCGAGCCTCGGTAATCCAGAAAGTCTTGATTGATAATATTCGCCAGGGCAACCGCAACGTTTAAAGTGTTGCTGGTCGTGGAAATATAACCTGCCAGGTCGGTTTCGATCACGGTGTAATTCATGTTTGGGGACACACTGCTGGTGTATGCACCACTGGCGTTCGTAACCACAATAATGTTTGGTCCTGTGGTTGGTTGAAGCGTAATGGTCACACCCGCAATGCCAAGCTCACCAGCGTTCAAGGTACTCGAGTGATTGCTGTCGAGGTAAACCGTACCACTTAAAGTTGGTGGCGGGATGTTGTTGATCGTGTTCGTGTCAGAAATCGAATTTTGTGACCCTCCCCCAACCGTGTTCGGATCGGTTGTACCAATCGGCGGCGCAATGGTGGCGGTGTTGGTCACTGTTGTTCCTGCCGTTGCCGTGGTCAATGCGACCGTGACACTAAAACTCAGGCTTTGACCGTTGGTCAAATTGACCAAAATACCTGTGCTGCCCTCGAGTGCCGCTATCGTGACATTCGCAACGACAGGACAACCCGAACTCGAGGTGCAACTGACCGCCGTTTTGACCATGTTGGCAGCCACGGGGTCTTTGAACACCGCATTTGTCACCGCCGAAGGTCCATTGTTACTGACTGTAATCGTGTACGTGGTCAATGCCAAGCCTTGAATGGTGGTAATGCCGTCGGTTTTGGTAATTACCAAATTGGCGGCGGGTGTTACCGTGACATCGTCGTTGGTGTTGGCAACCAAATTGCCGTTATATGTTGCGCTGATGGTCGTGGTTGGAACTGTTCTGAGCGGGTCTAAGTACGTGACCGTAGCAGAGTTTTGATAAACCGCAGGCGTGGCAGCATTGATGTTCGCCGAGAATTGAATCACCAAGCTTTGACCCGCCGCCAAATCCCAGGCACTCCAGAGCGGGTTGGCACTCGCAGCCGTTGGGTTGGTGGTGCTGGTTCGGGTTGAACCCGTCGCGGTAATGGTCGCGGTACTGGCATAGGTGAAAGGTGTCGGCAGGGCATCCTGAATTTGCACACCCTGAGCCAACGCATTGCCCGTGTTGGAAACCGTAATCGTGTAGGTTGCCGTCAAGTCCACCCCCTGAACTCGAGAGGCGGTGGTGGTGACTTTGGAAATGCTGATGTTCGGAGTACACGTGCCTGGTTGTTGTACCGTCGTGTTGTCAAATACCAAATTGGCAATACCCCCTACGGCGGAAGTCGAACCGTAAGTGTTGGAGATATCCACACCGCCAATATTGGCTGGCACGTTAACACCAAGCGCTCCGCCGTTGGTTTCGGCAGTGTTAAGCGTTAAAGCCAGTGGTTTGATGATCGCACCACCACCACCCGCACCACCTGATCCTTGGGTTTCCGCACCCATTAATGGCAAACCCGAACGTCCACCCGCACCGCCGTTGGCTCGAACAATCACGCTTGGTAAACTGGTGGTTGTTGTCGCAATCGCAATTGTGCCACCAGCCCCGCCGCCGCCAGACCCGTCACGTCCACCGGGTAAACCATCTTGACCATTGGCAAGCAATGTGCCAGAACCTGAAATGGTTGCAGCCCGAATGAAAATAATGCCGCCACCAGTGCCGCCACTGTTCTGAAGCACTGCATTGTTGTCGCTCGAATTGTTCGAGTCCCCTGCACCGCCGCCGCCACCTGCCAGCAAACGAATCGCATTTGCGGTCACTTCCATGCCCGGAAGCCCGCCCACATCTCGAGCTTGGTCGCCGTCGCAAGCGTAATAGGTGGTTGAACCCGAGGTCAGGGTTCGGTAGGCAGTGGTACAGCCTGTTGTGCCAGTGCCAGTCAGGTTGTAACGCGCATACGAGTAACCACCTTTACCACCCGATCCTGCGTTTGAACCACCACCACCACCAGCATTGTGGCTGGTGCCACCACCACCAGCATTGCCTGGCGCACCCCTGGATTGATCCAAGCTGTTTGGATAACCCAGGTCGGCAACCAGACCAGAACTGACACCGTTGTAGGGTGCGTTGCCCGTGCCGCGAACCAGTTTGGGTGTGCCGGCAATCCCTTCACCTTTGACCGCGCCAAGGTTGCTGGCAGTGGCGGCTGATGCCGTTGCCCAGTCCGAACCACCCGGAACAAGTTCGCTGCCTTGTTTACCACCCCCACCCCTAAAACCAATTGCTGACGCATTGATGGTCGCGCCACCCATGTCCAGGTTGCCTGCCACGTCAAGCACGTACACACCACCTGTTAAACCATTCCAAGCCGTGACGTTGATAGTGCCTGAAAGGGTGACGGTTGAAAGCTGTGGGACGCGCAAGACCTGAAATGAACGTCGTGTGGCGGTGGTGGTTGCGGCGGCAGTGTTGTAGGTGTTGATAAGGTTGTCACGCGTGGTCAGCGTGCCACCAGAAACGCTCGCCAGCACCGCAAATTCGTAACGTCCAGAATTGCGAATATCCGTAGAACCACGTCCTGTAGAGCCATCGCCGTAGCTGATGCTATTAGAATTATCGATGGTAGCGTCCTGCATTTGAATGATAAAAACCTGATCGCCTGCCGCCAGAGCCGTACTGGAAGCATTGGCATCCGAACGAATCGTACCAACACTCACAACTTTTTGACCCGCAGCCGCCGTTCCTGTGCCAGGAAAGTACGCGTTGCTCGAGTAGGCGGGTCCATCATGCCCAGGGTTAGAACAGACTTGGGCTTGCACCCCTGCTCCTGACAGCATAACAAGCGCCAAAATCAGCGTTTTGAACCATAAAGCTCGGGTTTTCAAGACCATCGTCTGCGCTCCAATACTTGTTCTAACAAAACTCAACTTGAAAAAAACTCACAACACAGCTCGAGAATACTGGAATTTGGGTTTTGAAGGTGTGCAGAGCAAGCACTTGCCGTTTTTTAAGGAACGTTAAAGGCTGAAGGCTTGATTTGAGCGTCCTGAATCTTTGAATGAGCACATTTCGCAAACCCATGTCAAAATATCTTCAAGTTATCCACAAGACTTGTGGATAACTTGGAAAGATTGTGGATAACCCTGTGGATAAAATTTTGTTGACCGGACTCGAGTTTCATGCTTTTCACGGCGCGTTCAACGTCGAAGCCGAACTGGGCGGCAGGTTTGTGATTGACTTAGAATTACAACTTGACCTGGCTGGCATTGATGACCGCCTTGAACGCACCGTCAGTTACGCCGAGGTGTTTGAAATCGTCAAACTCGAGGTGACAGGCAAAAAGTACAACCTGATCGAAACCCTTGCCGAAAACATTGCCAAACAGGTGCTGCTTGAGCATCAAAAGTTGCAGGTGGTACTGGTGCGGGTTCACAAGCCATTCGCGCCGATTCCAGGGATTTTTAAGGACGTGGCGGTTGAAGTGCTGCGAAAACGCTAAACACGACAAGTCAACAAACAGGCTTTCATCACGACCAAACCCAAACCCAGCATAATTAAGACATGCAGGTGCAAGCCACTCCACCACAGGTAGCCACACCAAGTTTGCGACTCGAGATTTTGGGTGGCGCAACCCTGCTTGGCATTGGCGTGCGTCACAACTTGGAACGCAAAACCGCCGCCGTTCTGGCATTGCTGGCACTCGAGGGTGAAATCACGCGTTCCAAAGTCGCGGGGATGCTCTGGTCGGACACCGACGAAGACCGCGCTCGAGGCAATTTGCGCCAGTGCTTGCACCGTCTTAAAAAATTGATTGGCACTGACCTGATTAACCCAGGTGAGCGCATGTCCTTAAACGCCAAGCTCGAGGTGGACACTTTAACGCTGGAATCTCGAGCCTTTCTGGGTGACGACGCGGGTTTGATCGCGGTGCGCGGCGAGATTCTTGAAAGTCTGGATTTTGAAGATTGCCCAGAGTTTAGCGACTGGTTGCTGGTGGAGCGCGAACGCTGGCGCAGCGCTCGGGTCGGTGCTTACCGCCGTGCGCTGCAACACTTGGATGCCAGCCAAGCCTTCGAGTGGGCGCAAGAATGGGTCAATCTCGAGCCAATCTCTGAGGAGGCGCACCGTGCGGTGGCTCGGGTTTATCAAAAACGTGGCAACCGCGCCTTGGCACTTCAAACGATTTTGGATTTGCAATCGCTTTTGGAGCGCGAGTTGGCAACTGGTTTGAGCAATGATTCTAAGGCTTTAATGACATTGCTCGAGCGTGATGAAGCTGAGCCTCAAAACACCTTTGCAGGCTTGCCGCAAGTTGTTTTAAACCCAAAAAACCTGGTCGGACGCGAAACCGAAATGGTATTGCTCGAGCGGGCTTGGCGGGCAGGCATCAACATTGTGATTCGCGGTGTGCCTGGGGTTGGAAAAACGCGTTTGATGCTGGATTTTTTAAAAAGCAAAAGCCGTTGCGACTTGATCGAAGCCCGCCCTGGCGACATTGGTGTGCCAATGTCAAGCCTGTCCAGAGGTTTACGCCAGATACTCAGTCAAGCCTCAGACCTCGAGTTGCCCGTGTGGGTCGAAAACGAGTTGGCACGGCTGATTCCCGAACTTAGTCCTGTCGCTCCGACGCCGATCAATTCTGAAGCCGATAAATTAAGGTTTTTTGAAGCGATTTTGAGCATTTTTAAACGACGTTTTGCCCACGGTATCCAAGCGCTGGCAATCGATGATTTGCAATTCATGGACGCCGCCAGTTTTGAAGCCCTTCAATTCAACGCCGAACGCTTGCAGCAACTGGGTATTCGCACCATCAGCGCCTACCGTGTTGGCGAATTAAACCCCGATCTCGAGACCAGAATTGAGGCATCATCGGCAACGGGCAAACTTCAAATCATTGACTTGAACGTCCTGGGGGATGCCGCCCTGGAAGAACTGCTTGCCAACCTTTCACTTGACTTGCCAGCAGATTTGGCAGCCAAATTGCAACACGCCACGGGCGGCAATCCGTTGTACGCCCTGGAAACCATCCGTAATTTGCTCGAACAAGACGCCCTGCACGGCAAATTCGAGCAACTGCCCTTACCTGCGTTGGTTCACAAAATCACCCATCAACGCCTCGAGCGGCGCAGCTTGGAAGCCCAACGCCTGGCGCAAATCGCCGCGATTGCAGGCACGGATTTTAGCCTCGAGCTTGGCGCGTTCGTGCTCGAGCAGGGCATCCTGGATTTACAAACGGCACTGACCGAACTCGAGACGGCGCAGATCATGCAGGGTGAGCGTTTCAACCACGATTTGCTGCTTGAAGGTGTGCGAAACAGTATGGCGCTCAGCGTCAAACGATTCTTGCACCGTCGCAGCGCCGAATTTCTGGAAGGTCACGGCGATGCCGCCCGAATTGCCGAACACTGGCTGGCGGGAGGCTTTGAAACGAATGCCATACCCTGGTTGCTGCGTGCCGCCGATGACGCCCAGAAACGTTACCGACTCTCGGAAGCCTCCGAATTTGCCGAACGCGCCGGTCAAGCGCTGATCCGAATTGGTGACACCGCCCAAGCCTTCACCGCGCTCGAGAGAGCCGCCAATCACCGCATTTCTTTTGACATGACGCAGCGACTCGAGGATTTGGTGAATTCTCTGTTTGATCTGGCACGAAACGATACCGAACGCGCACGGTCTTGGCTGGCAAAAGTCAAACTCTTGAACGCCTGGCAATTCGCCCCTCAAGCCGAAAGCGCCGCGCTGCAAGGTTTGAAACTCGAAGGCTTAAAACTCGAGCACGGCATTGAACCCAGCGTTCGCGCCGATCTGCAAGCTGGACTTAGCGAGAGTTTGTGGCGGCAAGGCAAACACCAAGCCGCCATAGACGCCCTGCAACCCGCCCTCGAGATTTACAAAACCCTGAACGACCTGCGCAATCTGGCACAAGCCGAAGGACGCCTGGGCATCATTGCGGGCGATTCCGAAGACCACGCCGCCGCCCGCGATCATCTGGAGCAAAGCGTGCGCTTGCTCGAGAATCTGAATGATGATTTTGCCGCCGCCAAATCCCGCAACATGCTCGGCATTACTTTGGGGCGCATCGGTTTGGTGCGCGACGCCCTGGCGCAACACCGCATCGTGCGGGCAACCTGCGAGCGGATTCAAGGCGCGGATGTTTTAATGCGCATGAATTTTTCCAACACCGGACAGCGCCTGTTCGATCTCGACCAGTACGGCGAAGCCCTGGAAATCACCAATTGGGCGCTCGAGCTGTCACAACCCGAACTCGGTTGGGCGCGGGCGTACTCGCAAACGCATCAGGTTCGGATCAAGTTGCGCCTTGGGGCTTTTGAGGGTCTGGCAGAATTACTAGAAGCCATTCTGACCGTGCCTGATTTGCGCGAGGACATGCTGTTTGATGCTTTATTGCTGCGATCAAAACTGCATTCTCAAACTGGTTTGATGCGGGAAGCCCAAAACGACCTGACTCGAGTCAGGTCACTGTTACCCGCCAACGCCCGTCCGTTCAGCCGCATCGAACTCGAGCTTGGTGAAGCCGAAATCAGCACGCCAGAACACAGCCTCGAGCTTGCCCAAAACGCCCTGGGTTTAGCGGAGCGTTATGCGCTCAATGGCTTGCAAATTGGTGCACACACCCGAGTTTCCCAAGCCCTAACTCGACTCGGAAAACTCGAGCTTGCCTTCACGCACAGCCGCCAAGCGGTTGAACTTTTAAAAACGTTTGATTGCACCAATTTTTACCGCGCCGAAAGCTGGTTAACGCACACCAGACTGTTGATGACGCTCGAGAAACCCGAAGCGAAACAACACTTGCAAACCCTGGTGAATTGGGTTTTAACCACCAACACGGAACACGTGCCAAGCCAATACCAAACAGATTTTCTCGAGCTTAATGCGGTGAACCGTGCAATTCTCGAGATGGGGGAAGTGACACTTTAAATTCTCTTCAAGAACCAAATTGAAATTTGTGTTTGTACCATTCAGGTTTGCCGAACGTGGCTAAATCCGCAAGTATTTCTGGTTGCACTGCTCGAGCCTCGAGTTCTTCCATGATCTCGAGATGTTTTGATATCAAAACTCAAATTATCTGACCAAATCTGGATTCGAGATGACTGGTTTGTATGAATTCAGTACCTACCGATATTGGCGTATTGAATTGTAAAAGTTTTGCAGTATAGTTTGAGAAGTTAAATATTTCACAGAATTCATTTTTTATTCACTTTAAGCCCACTTTTCAGGAGAAACACCACATGCTCAAACCTTTCACCTTGCTTGCCCTATTACTCAGCCTTGTACTCGTCGCCTGTCCAGCCCCAGAAAAACCCCTCATTGCTTCTTTCACAGCAACACCAAGCACCCTACCAGTCGGCGGCGGCACGACCAAGCTCGAGTGGCAAATCGCAGGGGCTGACTCAATCAGCATTGACAACGGGGTAGGTGTTGTCACTGGTGCAAGCAAAGATGTCAATCTTACAACCACAAAAACGTTCACCATAACCGCCACAAACGCGCAAGGTGATTCAACGCAAACCGTGACCGTCACCGTCCTTCAAAAACCTATTATCGCATCTTTCACGGCAACGCCAAGCTCCTTACCTTTGGGTGGAGGTTCGAGCAAACTCGAGTGGCAAGTCACAGGTGCAGACTCGATCAGCATTGATAACAGCGTTGGCGTCGTGACTGGCACAACTAAAGATGTCACAGTGGATGTCACCAAAACATTTACGTTAACAGCCACAAACGCCCAAGGCAGTACAACATTAAAAACCACTATTAACGTTGTTCAAAAACCAGTGATTGCATCCTTCAAAGCTGTCCCAAGCGAACTCCCATTGGGTGGCGGCTCGAGCAAACTCGAGTGGCAAGTGACGGGCGCAGATTCGATCAGTATTGACAACGGCGTTGGGGTCGTGACTGGTACAAGCAAAGACATCACCGTAGATGCCACCAAAACTTTTACGATTACTGCCACAAATGCTCAAGGAAGCACCACTCAAACCGCAACCGTGACTGTTACCCAAAAACCAATCATTACAGCCTTTACAGCGACACCAAACAGCCTGCCGTTCAATGGAGGCTCGAGCAAACTTGAGTGGCAAGTGACGGGTGCAGACTCGATCAGCATTGACAACGGTGTGGGCGTGGTGACTGGTACGAGCACAGATGTGAACGTCACAGCCACCAAAACATTCACACTAACCGCCACAAATTCAAATGGTAATTCGACGAAAACGGTTACGGTGACTGTTCTCCAAAAACCAGTGATTGCATCATTCACAGCAACACCAAATTCCCTGCCAATCGGTGGAGGCTCGAGCAAACTCGAGTGGCAAGTGACGGGTGCAAATACGATCAGCATTGACAACGGCGTGGGCATTGTGACTGGCACGAGTAAGGATGTTGCCTTGGATGCCACCAAGACTTTTACCATCACCGCCACAAATGGGCAAGGCAGTACAACCCAGACGGCAACTGTAACCGTTGCCGAACCCGTTGCTTTAACGAGTTTATCTGGAACGATTACACCTTGGACTCGAGAGGCGCGTTTGGTGAAAGCAAACATTTACGTCAACGGAGTCTTTCAGGATTTCCTATCAGGTAACATGGATACCAACGGAGCATTTAACGTGCCATTGGTTACACCACCGGCGGCAAGCCTCACATCTCCTAGTTTTGGACTAAACTGTACTACAATTGTAGCAACCCCTCCAAACCCGCTTTTCTCAGGATTCAACCAATTATCGGTTGTGACTTTAAACGGAATTGCCAGTGGAACTTTATCGCAATCCAATTTTTCAAATTCGACATCCAGCGGACGTCCTCCAGTTGGTAGTAAATTTGTGCAATACTTTTACTCCAATCAAAATGGTTCGCTCAAGGGAAGTTGCAACACCACCACTGCCAATAGTGGCGGTTCAATCACCATTAATTGGATTTTTAAGATGGGTTGGAATGCCTTTTTAATTGAATATATCAACGCAACAGATATTCGTACCTTTACTGTTCAACCATCAGACATTCCTGCTGATGTGACCTGGAAATTTACACCTGCAAGTGGTGGCACAATTACCATCGCCAACCCAATCACATCGCTCGAGGTTGGCAAATCTGTAACACTGCAAGCCACCGCCGTTGAACCTGACGGAACACCCATTCTCAACCCAGATTTTGTTTGGACTTCGAGCGACCCAACCAGTATTGAAATCACACCTGGTGGTATCGCCACGGCTAAGAAATTAAATTCTTCTGGAACTCTTATTTCGGTCACGATCAAAAATTACTCGATCAACCCAGCCAACATGTATGTTTCTACTTATGGTTTTGAAGCCGTCGGTGGAACTTTTAATCTCGAGGATGCGTCATTGGGGACGGCAGTGCGGATGCGTTACCAAGGCGCTCCTGGCACTTCACTTACAACTTTGAATTATACAATCACTGGTCCGAGCGGTTGGAACAACAATCAACCTTTCAGTGGTTCGTTGTCGCTTAATTCGGTTTCTTTCGGTCTGCTAAGTGAAATTCCTGCTGTGAATGGTTCGTATCAGATTCAAACCAATACGGGCAGCACTTCAACATTTACGATAGACACCACCAAGAAACTGCCTCCAGTCACGAATTTCAAAATTGGTGCTTACCAATATAATCAACTCAATTTGACATGGGACATTATTTCAGGCTTTGATCCATATGGCAGCAACTCACGTCTCCAACTGGACATCAAAGATCAAACCACAGGACAATTCGTGGTTTCAAATCAGCAAGCGTTTTTCTCGCCCGCTGGTCTCTACCTACCAACACTTGACTCGACCCATACTTACGCTGTGTATCTAACAGCAATTCAAGGTTATCAAACTGGCGAAGTGACCTCCTCTCGAGCTACCGCCATACTCGATTTTCACCCAGAAATTTCACAACTTGGTGCTGCTGGTGGGGCAAAAAATGGTGGTTATACCCTTACCATCAATGGGTTTAACTTTGACATCAATACTTCAGTGTTTTTTGGGAGTGTCGAAGCCACCAGCAAAACCTTGCAAGGCACAAGTTCAATGCAGGTCATCGTTCCAGCGGGAACGCCAGGTGTGGTGGACATCAAACTCAGCAATACTCGAGGAACATCAACAATTTCGGCACTCTCGAAATTTACCTATTACGACATTCAAGAATTTGATGTGGCAAGCTCTTCAAAATTACTTGCCGGGAGCGGCGGCGCAGTGTACTTTATTGAAGAAAACTCGAGCCTCACACCGCCAGTTTCGCTTGCCAAAATCACCAGTGCAGGAACAATCACTCGAGTCGGATTAACTGGTGTACCACTTTACTTGGTGCGCGACATGACGCTTGATACGGCTGGTAACGTCTGGATTGCCTTGGATACGAAGGTGCTGCGGGTCAGCACAAGCAACGTTGTTTCAGAAGTTCCTTTGCCAACAGGCGTCACAGCGCAAATGATTACGGTGGGATCAGATGGCAATTTGTGGATTGCAAGGGGTGACAGCAGTAGCATTACCAGAATGCAAACCGATGGTTCTAATCCAACGACCTTCGTCTTAACAGGTGGTGGAATTGGAATATTCATCTCATTTTCATCCATTCACGAAATGCTCTTAGGACCTGACGGCAATATCTGGTTCACGAACTCGAGCGGATACGGCAAGGTCACACCAACTGGTTCTATTACTGCAATTACCACTGGTTCTGGTTTGGCTGGAATGATTTTCTCTGATGGAGCATTTTGGCTTATTTCGCAATACTCAAATAGTTATATTCGAGTAGATCCCAACGCCAGTGCCGCCACCACGTACACAAATACTTGCAGCGGCAGTCGAATCGCTCGAGGATCTGATAATGCCTTCTGGTGTGGCAGTAGCTTTTTTAGCGGCAGCGATAATTTGCAACGAACTGTCCTGACAGGGACAATAGGAACAACTGGAAATGTTCTACTGCCGCCAGCAGTGAATTCTTCGTCGGTAACAGATTTAGTCGCAGATTCCAATGGAAAAATCTGGTACTTGCGTGGCACAAAAATCGGTGTTGTTTCACCGTAAAATTATTTCAGCAATCTTAATGCTCTAACTTTTCAATCCCCAATGCAAAACAAGCATTGGGGATTTTTTCTCGAGCTTCCCCCCTTCACAACGCCTTCAACCCCTTTTCCTCCTCGAGCTTCACCACTCGCAAACACGGCACGTACCCGTCAAACACCACGCCGTGCAATTCAATTCGTTTTTGCAAGCGCAGCATCCTTGCCAAATACTGGGCTATCTCGAGCGTCACGACTTGCCCTGGCACGAGCACGGGAATGCCTGGTGGGTACGGCACAATCTGGTCGGCGCTGACACGGTTTTGCAATGCTGTGTTGACGTGGTCGAAGTCGTCCAAGAGCGGCACAAGTTCACCCTCGACGTAGAACGCATCTCGAGGCAGAAATTTTAAACTGGTGAACTGCGGTATTTCTGGACTCGAGATGGCGCGTTTTGGCACTCGTTTTTCGCGGGCAATTCGCGCCAGCGCGTCGAACAACCTCGAGCATTTGCTGCGGGTCGTGCCGATGGTTAACAGCAGCGTGATGGTGTTGAAGGTACTTTTTTCGACTTGAATGCTGTAGCGCTCGAACAAGATTTCTTGGAGTTCTTCGACGGTGTAACCGCACATGGATATGTCCACCGTGATTTTGGTCGGGTCGAGCCGAATCCCGTCCTCGAGCACGGTTTCTGGCAGCAAATCTTGTAACTCGAGCACGCGAAAGACACCTGTGCTGTTGATGTCTTCGCGCAATTCTTTGGCGTACTCGAGCACGTTTTGCAGCATTTTAAAACCCTCGAGTTCGGCTTGCATCCTGCCGACATCCAGGCTGGCGAGCATGGTGTATTGCGGGCTGGTGCTGGTGTGCATGTTGAAATTCTCGCGGAATTGGTGCTCGTCAAAATCGGGGTCTGCGACATGAATCATGGCGGCTTGCGAGAGTGCGGAAAGCGTTTTGTGGGTGCTTTGCGTGGCGTAATCCGCGCCAGCCTCGAGCGCGGTGGGTCTGAAGGCTGGGTGGAATCGTGCGAAACCGTACCAGGCTTCGTCCACAATGACCTTGATGCCGCTGGCGTGCGCCGCGTCAATGATTGGGCGCAAATCGTAACGCAAGCCGTCGTAGGTGCAACTGGTCAGAATCAACGCCTCCGCGTCTGGATGGTTTTTGATTGCCTCGAGCAAGGTTTTTTTCGGGATCGGTCCAAACATGCCGTAGCGCAAATTGATGCTCGAGTCGAGGTAGACAGGGTTCGCGCCCGAAAGCACCACACCGTGATGGACGCTTTTATGGCAATTTCGATCCAGCAGTAACTTGTCCCCTGGCGCGAGAATGCTCTGAAAAATGACTTTGTTGGCGGTGCTCGTGCCGTTGGTGGCAAAAAAAGTTTTCTTCGCGCCAAACGCCCGCGCCGCCTTTTGTTGCGCCTCGAGAATCACGCCCGTAGGCTCGAGAAGGCTGTCCAGACTTTTGACACTGACGCTGAGGTCGGCGTCAAAAGCGTGTTCGCCCATGAATTCGTAAAAATCGCTCGCCCACGGACTAACGCGTAAACTGTCGCCGCTCGAGTGACCTGGGGTGTGCC
>JAYTKL010000272.1:0-2649 GCA_043730305.1 Deinococcales bacterium
GCTCAACCCATGCCCAAATTCTGGCGCTCAAACCAGCTTGGACTCGAGCGAAAGATTCAGAAGGCTAACTTAAACTTGATCTTTTTTCTCGAGCCAAACCCGAATGACCTTCATTTTCCCTGGTTTGACCAACTCGAGCGCTTTGCGCCAGTATTTTTCTGCCCAACCTTCAATGTTGCGCTGTTTTCCCCTGGCAATGGCAATAGCACCTTCGGGAATGTCGTCGCTGATGGTGCTACCACCAGCCACAAACGCACCGTCTCCAATCACTCGAGGCGCAATGATGGTGCTGTTGCTGCCGATAAAAACGCCTTTACCAATGTCGGTGTGGTGTTTGTTGACGCCGTCGTAATTGGCGGTGATTGTTCCAGCGCCAATGTTGGTTTCCGCCCCGATTCGGGCGTCGCCAAGGTATGCCAAATGACCCGCTTTCGCGCCCTGCTCGAGCCGACTGTTTTTAATTTCAACAAAATTGCCAACGTGCACGTCCCGCTCTAAAATTGCGCCGCCGCGCAGCCGAGCGAACGGTCCGGCATCGCTGCCCGAGTGCATGGTGACATTCTCGAGCACGGTATGAGGCTTGACGGACACGTTATTTGCCAGAAATGAGTCCGAAATGACGCTGTAAGCGCCAATGATCGAATCTCGGGCGATACTGGTTTGACCCTTTAAAATCACGCCTGGTTCAATGATTACGTCCGCCTCGAGCGTTACGGTGTCATCAATGTAAATGCTGGCAGGGTCGCGCAGGGTCACACCCTGGGTCATCCAGTGTTCCCGAATGCGGTTGCGCAACACCGTGTCGGCTTGCGCGAGTTGCACGCGGTCGTTCGCGCCCTCGAGTTCGGCGGCGTCTTTGATTTTAAATGCCAGCGCCCTGTCGCCAGCTTGACGGTATTTCTCGAGGATATCAGTCAAATAAAATTCTTTGGCGGTGTTGTCGTTCCCAATCTTTGCAGCAAGCGTGAAGGCTTTGCTCGAGAAGACGTACATTCCCGAATTCCATTCTTTGATTTGTTTTTGCGCCTCGGTTGCCGATTTGTGCTCGACAATTCGCACGACCTCGCCGTTCCCGTCACGCAAAATTCGACCGTAACCCTTGGGATTCTCGAGTTCGGAAGTGATGACGGTCATGCCAGCAAAGTTTGATCGGTGAAGCTCAAGCGCCCCGCGCAAGGTCTGGGCACGCATCAGTGGGGTGTCGCCGTAAAGTACCACGATCTCACCGTCAAATCCTTCAAGGGCGGGTTGCGCCATTCTGAAAGCGTGCGCCGTGCCAAGTTGTTCGTGTTGCCGAGCAAAAACCACGCCCGCTTTGGCAAAATGATGTTCGATCTGATCCGCGCCGTGACCCGTCACGACCACAATCTGTTCGGGAGCAAGAGCTTTGGCGGCATTGATGACGTGCTCGAGGAGCGGGCGTCCGGCAACCTCGTGCAGCATTTTGGGCAACTGGCTTTTCATGCGCGTGCCTTGCCCTGCCGCAAGAATCACCACCGCAAGCTTGGCTTGGGTACGTTGAGGACTACTCATGTTCATTTCCCTGGGTTGGCGCTCGAGACCAGATTATTTGGGTTGTTTGGATTGGGAACTGCAATGCCCTGTCCCCAAGGTTGTTCTGGTTGTTTGCCAATTCGCCATAACATGAACAGCGCCAATAAGCACAACGGAATCGAGTAAATTTGGGTCAGCGTCAGCAAGCCAACGCCCAAGCCTTTGGGACCGTCGTCGATCCATAGTTTCAGGAACAATGGGTTGAGCCTGAAGGTTTCTTCAACCACCGAACGCAGCAGGCTGTACCAGAAAATAAATTGCCAAAATACCCAACCTGGGCGTTTTGATCGCAACCAGTAAAACGCCAAGATTATGAGCGCAACGCCAATGAACACACCGTAAATTTGGGTCAAATGGACAGGTCCCCGAACGGCGGCTTGATTGAGCAAGCAGTCCACACCATTTTTGGTTTCACCGTTCACGTAGCATAAACTCGAGAGTCCCTGCCAGTTGCGTTCGCCGTTAAAAATGCCCAGAATGCTGGAGCCAGTATTGGGCCAAGTCCAGCCCAACGGTGAGGCGGTTAAACGCCCAACCGTGTCATTGCCGTTAAAGAAATTGCCCAAACGTCCACCAATAATGCCGAGTGCCACGCCTGGAACAAACAGATCTGCGTATTGATAAAAATTGATCTTGTAACGGCGTTGATAATAGTAAAGCGCCGCAATGCCAAATATCAGACCACCATGAATCGCAAGACCACCTTCACGAATGTTGATCAAGCGAATCAACCAGGTGAAAAACGGCTCGTCGGCATTTTGGGTAAATTGCGAGGCGCTGGTCAGCACGTAAACCACTCGAGCGCCGACCACACCCCAGAGAACCGCCCAAAAGATCATGTCGCTCATCAGGTTGGCGTTCAAACCGCGCCGTTCGGCAAGGCGCGAACCGACAACCGCGCCGATCAAAACGCCAAGGGTGATGAGCACGCCGTACCAGGCGACGGCGAAACTACCAATTTTAAAGAGTTCTGGGTGCATGTCGCTTAAGTATAAACTGAAATGTCAAGAGTTTGTGGACTTGGAGTTCCGAGAGTCATATTTCTCCTCAAACACCGTTGGTGCTAAGAAGCTAAGGCTCGAGTGCCGACGTTCG
>JAYTKL010000273.1:0-8714 GCA_043730305.1 Deinococcales bacterium
ACAACCGATGCCGATTGAAATAAACACCGTGCCGAAGGTGACGATGGCGCTATTGATGAGGTATCTCGAGAAGCCTTCCTCGATCCAGAGCTGCTGATACGCGGCGATGGTGGGTTTAAAAATCCAGACCGGTGGCAGCGAGAAAGCGTCCACGACCTCTTTGATGCTCGTCAAAAAAGTCCAGACGAACGGAAACACGGCTATGAACAACCAGACGGTCAGCAACGCGTAGGCGATTGCGGCGAACAGGGCACGGCTCGAGCGGACATTGGCGGACCTCATCGTTTACCGCCGACGATATCAACGTAAGTTTGACGCAAAAACGGATAGAGCAAGACCATGATCACCATCACCGCCAAGATCACCGAGGCGCTGGCGCGACCGAAGAGCTGTTCTTGAAATGCCACGCTGTAGGTGTAATACATGATCGTTGCAGTGGCGTTGCCGGGACCGCCTTGGGTCATGATCGCCACGCTGTCGAACAAACGATACGCATCCATGATGTTGACCATCATGATGAAAACAAAAATGGGTCGTAAGTACGGCATCATCACGAAACGCACCCGCTGCCACCAGGTTGCACCGTCCATGACCGCCGCCTCGAGCGGATCGGTCGGCATGGCTTGCAAGCCTGCGTACAACATCAACATGATGAACGGAACCGCGCCCCAAATACCGTAACCGATCAGCAAGCCCCGAGCTGCCACGATGTCGGCGTACCACTGCACGTTCAAACCCAAGTTCTCAAGAATCCAGGTGATCAAACCGCGATCCTTAAAAAGCCAACTCACCGCGAGCGTCCCCACGACCGGCGTGACGATGTACGGAATCAGGTACGCGCTGATGAACAGTTTCTTGAAACCGACAATCTCGTTCAGCAAAAGTGCCAAACCGAAACCCAGCACGATCTGCACCGGAATGCTCATCAGCATGTAAAAAAGCGTGAACCCCAACGCGCTCCAGAACCGGCTGTCCTCGAGAATTCGGGTGTAATTCAACCATCCGACGAACTGCGGCGCAACGCCAAAATTGAAATTGAAAAAACTCAGGTAAACTGTTGTACACAGCGGCAACAGCATCAGCAAGGTCATGGTGATGACGCTCGGTGTGACGAAAGCCCAAAATTCTCGAGGTTTCACGGCGGGTCTCGTTTCTCAAAACGTCTTAAATAAGGTCTGTGATAAAGGCAATTGCCTGCAAATCTGAGGTTTGATGTAAATCAGGTTTCGGCTTGCAGCTTGTCAATAATCTCGCTCGAGAAACCTTGACCAACACGCTTTGAAAGTTATGTTCGTGGGGTTTCTCGAGCTTGTAGAATTCGTAATTGATCGGCGTTTAGGGCTGAGGCGAGAGCGTTTCAGCTTGGAGGTGATCGTGTAACGCAGATAAAGTGCAATGCAAAAACTGCAAACCGCCCCAGGTGGAATTTACTTGATGAATTTTTGAACGCGCATCTCGTCTGTGACCTTTTTGGCAGCCGTGTCGAGCGCCACTTTGATGCTCGTCTTGTTGACGAAGGCGAGGCGCAGTTCGTTGCCGACGATCGTGTTGGCGATGCTTTGATAGGCGACCAGTGGGCGCAACGGCACAGCTTGGCGGGCATTTCCGGCGGCAGCCACCCAAGCGCGGTTTTTAGCAATAAAGGTTGGGTTGGTGGCGATGCTGTCTCTGCTGACCATGCCAAAATTGGCGGCGTTGGTTTGGTTGGATTTACCGAGCATTTCCATCATGACGCGGAACACGAGGTCAACATCAACCTTGTTGGTCGTTGGAATTGCCAGCGCGTCACCCTCGGCGGTGTTGGCACCGAAACCGTTCGCAACGAATTTGAACGCCGGAGCGAATTCGATCTTGCCGACAACCTTGGAAACCTTCTCGTCTTCCATTGCGGAAGCCCGGGTCAACCAGATTTTGCTGAGTGCGATATCGCCCTGTTGCAATCCGACCATCAGATCGTCGTTCGTGTAGGTCAGCACCGATGGCGGCATGTACTCGAGCCAGTCGAACAGGGCTTGCGCGGCTTTGACGCCGGTCGCAGAGTTGAACGTTGGAATGCGGTTGTTGTCGAACCAGCTACCGCCGAGTGCCGCAAAGTTGTTATGAAACTCTCCGACCAGACCGCCGCCACCGAGTGCCAGGGCGAAGGGGTATTTGGTTTTTCCAGCTTTTTTCAGTGACTCGAGCAGTGTACTTAGTTCTTCGACATTGCGGGCGGGTTTTAAACCGAGTTCGCTGAAGATGTCTTTGCGGTAGAACTGAATCTGGGTGTTGAAATTCACCGGCAAACCGTAAGCACGTCCTTTGACAGTCGTGTTCGCCAGCAGGCTGTCAGACATGTCACTGAGGTCGTATTGCGTTTTATACCTGGCGATCAGGACGTTGAGCGGTACGAGCCAGCCTTTGTTACCCCAGTCGGCGGCGAGGCGCGGGTTGATGTGCAAAATTTGGTACGGCGAGCTGCCCACTGCCAGGGCGGTGTTGACCTGGGTTTCGTACTGCGCCGCCTGCAAGAAGCTCGTGTTGACCGTGATGTTCTGGACTTTGCCGCAGGCTTCGGCGGCGTTGAAATAGTACTCCATCATCGGAAAGCGGAAACCAAAGACGTTGATCGTGGTTGGACTTACGGGGGCTTTGAGTTTACAAGCGGCGGTTGCTTGTTGCGCCACGACCCCGAGCGAGGCGGTCAGGGCGACGACGGCGAGACTGATACCAATTCCGATGACGCGTCTATTCATACGTTCCTCCATACCTCTTTGTGAGGCTTGATGCTGAACTGGGTTGGTTGGCTTTTCGTGCTCGAGTGTAAGAATAATTTCGGATCTGATGTGCAAGCGTATGCAATCTTAGAGAGGATAACTGAATTCCGTGTTCAATAGAAATTTGTACCAAGTCTAAACAACTTATGGGTAGTGACAACCCTCGGAACACAAAGTCACGTTTCAAACCCCTGATAGCATGAAGCCGTGCCCACCAACTTGCTCAGCCCAGAACAAATCAGCCGCTACGCACGCTTCAACGCCGATCCAAGCCCGGAAGACCTCGCCGAATTCTGCCAGCTCAAAAACTCTCACCAAACCTTGCTCGAAACCTGCCGTTTGAACCACACCAAACTCGGTAGGTCCGTGCAAATCTGCACCCTGCGTTTCGGGGTGTGACAACCGTAAAAACAGAAAGTGCCACCTTCGTCAAAACCAACCCGTACCACACAACATTAATCCCTAAAAATAATTTCAAACGAATCTCGAGCATTCGGGTCTTTGAGCGGTCGTAAATCACCCTCTGCGACTTCAGCCAGCAACTCTAAATGATACCAACCCAAGAAATTAATGTGCCTCCACTTCAAAGGCGATCATCGAGCCACATCCTCATCTAAAAACTCTTGACATTTCACTGTGCCATCCAACACGAAGCGCATTTCACTCTGCCCGGCGATACTCTGAAGCTCGAGGTCGGTCACAGCCAACTCAAAACCGTATCCTCGAGCGAAGTTGCGGCGATGCTTGATGGGGTGCTGAGGCATTGCACCGATGTTAAAATTGAACGCCAGTATGTGGACATCCACGGTCAGAGCGAGGTGGGTTTTGCTTTCGCCCACTGCCTCGGGTTTCATTTGATGCCACGACTCAAAGACATGCACCGTCAACGTCTCTACTTACCCGAATCGGGATTGTCCAATTCGCTCGAGCATCTGCGCCCAGTGTTACGACGCAGTATTGACTGGACTTTAATTGCACAGCAGTACGATGAAATCATCAAATTCACCACGGCACTGCGGCTTGGAACGCGTGAAGCGTCTCAGAACGCTTCACGCGTTCCAACATCAAACACCCAACTTACAAAGCGCTGGCTGAACTTGGGAAAGCCGTGAAAACCATTCACTTGTGCGATTACCTTTCAAACCTCGAGATTCGCCGTGAAGTTCAGGAAGGATCGAACGTCATGGAGAACTGGAACAGCGCCAATGGCTTTATTTTCTTTGGCAAGGCGGTGAGTTTTAAAGCAATCGGTTTCAGGAGCAAGAGTTGAGTATGCTCTGTATGCACTTAAGTAGGGCAGGCTAATTAAATTAGACTAACTCTTGAAAGAGATTCGCGTGTGTAACGACTTCGAATTGCAATCGATGAACTGGATAATCGAACATAAATATGCAGGGGCACTAATTGCAGAACAGTTTGATTTTCGTGAACACCTTGATGATTCAGCAAGTGCTGACAAAACCAAAGGTTCGGGCGAGAATGCTCGAGGCGGATCGGCGGGGGTTAACGCCGTTGATCTACCATCACTGAATCCGTATGGTGTGTTTCATCTGGATTTCGACTCGAGAATCCCGCTCGAGGATGTGCGTGAAATACCTTTGATTGTGATAGGGAATGACAGTGATTTAAACCAAAGTATAAAATGTGAGGAAATCGTAATTTTAGCACTATCTCTTGAAGGCGATTTCTCGCTTTTCTTCTTTGACCACGATACTCGAGTTGATGTTGCGCACGCCAGAAATGGTGGTCAGGTGCTTTAAGTAAAATTGCTGGTACGCCTCGAGGTCTGACACAACAATTTTTAGCAGAAAATCCCGTTCACCAAGCAACAAATAACATTCTTGCACTTCGGGATGGGTCTTGATTTTTTGGGCAAACGTGTCGTAACTGCCCTTGGTCTGGCGGTCAAGCGTGACCGTCACAAACACCGTCAAGCCAAGCCCCAAACTCGAGGGATTGACTTGAGCCGAATATCCTTGAATGACTCCCGAGTCCTCGAGCCGTTTGACCCGTCGCAAACACGGCGCAGGCGTCAAACCAACTTCGTCGGCTAGTTCTGTGTTGGGAATGCGGGCGTTGCGTACCAAAACCTCTAGAATTTTGTGATCCATAGCATCAAGTTCAATTCGCGCCATAAAACAATACTAACTCGAGTTCTTGAGCAATGATATTGCGCATTCATCCAAATCTCGAGCTTCAAACACAATCTTTCAAACCATGCTTTCTGATAGCCTATAATTTAACTATGAACGAACACTCGGGACTTTTGCGAACACCGTTGTTTAAAAAACACCTCGAGCGAAAAGCGCGAATGGTTTCCTTTGGCGGTTGGGACATGCCGGTACAATATTCGGGCGTGATTCAAGAGCATCTGGCGGTGCGCGAACGTGCTGGAATGTTTGACGTTTCGCACATGGGAGAATTTTTGATTACGGGAACACAAGCGCTCGAGTTTTTGCAATTTGTGACCGTGAATGACGTGTCAAAACTAAAACCAGGACGTGCGCATTACAACATGCTGCCCAACAAAAACGGCGGTTTGGTTGATGATATTTATGTTTACAAGCTGAGCGAAGATCGCTATTTGATGGTGGTGAACGCTTCAAACATCGAAAAAGATTTCAATCACCTCACGAGTTTGACCAACAATTTTGAGGTGACGCTCGAGAATCAATCGGACAATTGGGCGCTGATCGCCGTTCAAGGACCAAACACCCAAACCATACTCGAGGGTCACTGCTCGGAAGTGCTTTCGAGCCGCAAAAAGAATTCGGTCTTTGACACCACGCTGTTTGGGTACTCGGCACGCATGGCACGAACTGGTTACACGGGCGAGGACGGTTTCGAGATTTTCTGCACCCCAATTGATGCACCAGATTTATGGGACAAGCTCCTGGCGCTGGGCATTGAACCTTGCGGACTGGGTGCTCGAGACACCCTGCGTTTGGAGGCAGGCTATCCACTGTACGGGCATGAATGGTCAGAAAGCAGCAACCCACTCGAGACACCGTTGAAATGGGCGGTCAAAGAATACAAAGACTTTGTCGGACGTGACGCCATGGTGAACGCGCCAAAAACTCGAGCATTGGTCGGGATTCAAGTCTCGGGTCGCGGCATTCCCCGCGAAGGTTTCCCAGTCAAACTGGCGGGTCGGATTGTCGGGCATTGCACCAGCGGTACGATGTCACCCAGTTTAAAAGTTGGAATTGCACTGGCGTATGTTGAGATTGACCTTGAAATGGGAACAAAAGTTGATCTCGAGATTCGCGGTTCGATTGTGCCAGCACAAATTGTCGAAGCCGTGTTTATCTCGAGAAACGCCCCAGGGCAGTAAGCATTTGCTAAAATAAGACCATGACCGCCTACCTCGACCCACGACAAAATTTACCCGAACCGATGCACTTATTTCGGTTCACACTTCCCCAATTTCGAACAATGCTGGAATCGAATGTGTTACCTGATGATGCTCGAGTTGAACTTCTTGACGGTTATTTGGTTTCGCTACCAGACATGAAACAAGCCCATGCCAACCGCATCAAACGCATTTATGACCGTATGAACAGCTTGTTTGCCGCTCGAGCCGAAGTATTCGCGCAAAGCCCAATTGAACTTCCCAGCGACGGGCGACCATTGCCGGACGTTGCCTTGTTTAAACTTGGTTCTGTTACTGACACACACACGCCACAACCCGAAGACATTCATTTGATTATTGAAGTTGCGGAAAGCTCAATTCATCAAGACCGAAATTTTAAGCAAGGGCTTTATGCCAGGGATGGAATACAAGAATATTGGATTGTGAATTTGGTTAGCAATCAACTCGAAATTTACCGCAATCCAGAAGGTGAACGATACGGTAACAGTTTCACAGTGAAAGCTGGACAAAATGCGTCTTGCTTGGCTTTTCCAGAGGATACGATTGACTGGTCATAACATGAATCAAAATCTTGCAAATCATACTCAACTTCTTGACATGGCTCGAGTCATGGCGCTGGCGTCTGGCGCAAAACAAGTTATTTTGTTTGGCAGCGCCGCTCGAGGAACAGCCACGCCCGATAGCGACCTCGATTTTTTGTTGATACTCGAAGACAACGCCGATGGTTTCAGTGCTGGAATGGCAGCGTTTGAGGTGATGCCAGAACATATTCCTTTGGATATCGTTCCGATGTCCGAAAGTACCTTTAAGAACGGCTCGAATCAACTTGCTCGCATCGTTGCTCGAGAAGGCGCGGTGTTGTATGCAAGATGATTGGCAACGGAGGTTAGTATATGGCAGAGGATAATTCAATAAAACCAATTATCACCATAGATAATAACCAAGCAAAATCTGAAGGATTCATAACATTACCATTTAATGAATCCGATTTTAAAGATTTTATATCCAGCCTACTTGGAAGTCCTCAATCAATAGATCGAGAAATTTTTACTTCGTATGAATGCAATTCATTATTAGTAAAGGATTTGAGGGCAACTTTAGAACAAAGAATAGTGCATCAAAATGCAGGTAAGTTAATAAATTTTTGGGCAAAAATATATTTTTCAGATAATACTTCAGTTGAAATAAATAATTTTGACGAATTAATTACTTATAATGATATTGGTAATAAGCCATGTACTAGATTAGATGTAAAATTTGATTACATGGTTCAATTTCCAAAGCAAAATTTTGAAAAACAATCAATCTTAATACAGTTTTTTTCATATTTTAAAAATATTCAACGAACTAAAGAACAAAATGAAAAATATCAAGAAAGTAAAATTTATTATAGAATTGAGCATACAAACAGAACTTGGGGTAATGATATTAAAAGTCTTTTAGACAATTTTATTAAAAATAATTCGTATGATAAATCTTCAATCAATAACTATCTCGAGGAAAATTTTGAAAATTCAATTTTTTCTATTACAATGTTCGGTTTAATTTTTTTCTTTTTAAGTTTGATCATATCAGTAAATAGTATTGATGTTAGTGATATTGTCAATAGATTTTTAAAAATTAAAAACTATGATATAAAATCATTAAACGAAAAGATAGATTTAACTTTTCAGATGTATATTTTTACAAAACCAACTTTTAGCAATATTATTGTTCTTCCAGTAATAATACTTATGGTAATTCAAGCTTTAAAGCGAACAATAAAAGATTATCTATTTCAGCCTAATCTGTCTTTTATAAATTTCTCATCTGCAAGTGAGAAATATAAAATCAATACTCTTAAGAACTTTTCTAAGGTGAAATTTTTAACCATTAGAGTGATTTTTGCTTCTCTGATATTAGGAATACTTGGAAATGGACTATATGAAATCTTCAAAACTTTTTTTAAAATCAAATGATTACTCAAGGAGAAATATGAACATCCCAAACAACCTGCAATACCTCAAAACCCACGAATACTTGCGTCTCGAGGGTGACATCGCCACCGTTGGCATCACCGATTTTGCCCAGGATCAACTGGGCGATGTGGTATTTGTCGAACTTCCTGCCGTCGGTAAAATTTTAAAGCAGGGCGAAAACGCCGCCGTGGTCGAGAGCGTCAAGACCGCCAGCGACATTTACAGCCCAGTCTCGGGTGAGGTGATAGAGGTGAACTCGAGTTTGATCGAAGAACCTGAGAACATCAACGCCGACCCTTACGGAAACGGCTTTTTGTTCAAGGTCAGAATCTCGAGTCAGCCAACAAGTTTGCTCGATGCCGCCGCGTATCAGGAAGTGGCTGAATCCGAAGCATGAAATACACACCGCACACCCAAGAAGACATTGCTCGAGCGCTTGCCGTCATTGGTGTCTCGAGCGTTGATGAATTGTTCACGGATTTGCCCGAAGGAATTCGCAACCCGAAAATTGATATTCCAGCAGGTTTGGACGAGTACGGTATCACCCAGCACATGAAAGCGCTGGCTGCCAAGAACAACTCGAGTGGCGCAAACTTTTTGGGTGGCGGCATGGCGCGGCATTTTCAA
>JAYTKL010000274.1:0-8257 GCA_043730305.1 Deinococcales bacterium
CTTTTGCGCAACTCCATATCACACGAAGAAAACAGGCACTTTTAAGTTTGGAAACTGAACTTCGACTAAGATCATTGGGTGAAACAGTCCGCCCAGCAACTCAACCAAACCGCCAGTCTGGAGTTGAGGTTGCTTGGCGCGGGTGAAGTACGAGTTTTTGGTGAACCCATCGCTTTGGCAACCAAGAAGGCTTTGGCGTTGCTGGCGTACTTGGCACTCGAAGGTACGGTCACACGGTCGCGCTTGGCAACATTGCTCTGGTCAGACAACGACGATGAATCGGCAAGGCGCAATTTACGCCGCGAGTTGCATCGTTTGCGGGGCACGGGTCTACGAGATTATCTCGAGGTCAGTGATGACACCATAGGATTAAATGGCGTGACATCAGATGTGACGGTTTTACACAGGCTCGAGACCAGTGCCAGCGAACCCGAAATGCAGACGGCGCTCGAGGGGCAGGCTTTGTTGCTCGAGGGCTGCGAGTTGGAAGGCGCAACTGGTTTTGCCGAATGGCTCGAGCGTGAACGTGGGCGGGTGATCTCATCAAGGCGACGACTGGCATTGTCACTGGCAGAACGTCTCGAGACTCGAGGTGAGTGGCGCAGGGCGCTCGAGTTGCACTTGCGATTGCTCGAGGATGACACCTTGCAGGAACGCCAGCATCGTGAGGTCATGCGGCTGCATTATCTGCTTGGTGAGCGCGAGGCGGCACTCGAGCAATTTCAGCGTTGCCGTGACGTGCTGCATTTAGAACTTGGTTTAGAGCCGCTGCCTGAAACCCGTGTGCTGGCAGAACGAATTCGACAAGCCCTCGAGATTGAACGGGTTGAAACCCTCACATCTGAGACTGGTATCAACCTGCGCTCACCGCTGGTTGGGCGTGACGCTCAGTATGCCAGTCTCGAGAAGTCTGTTGGGATGAGCTTGCTGGTTGGTGAGCCTGGCATCGGTAAAACTCGGTTGGCACAAGAACTCGCAGTTCACCGTGCGGGTTTGACGGTGCGTTTCGCTGAGGCGTCAAAACAAACGCCACTTTCGGGCGTTGCCGAAGCCTTACGCGCCAACCTCGAGCATTTGGCTTTGAAAACATTGGAAACTGTGTGGCGTTCTGAACTGGCGCGACTCGTGCCAGAGTTCGAGCCAGGCGTTATTGCTCGAGCTGCCCCAAGCGATGGTCGGGTGCGCTTTCTGGAGGGTTTGACCCGTGCGCTATTTGCCCTTGGCACGGTGATTGTGCTCGATGATCTGCACTGGGCTGACAGCGCCAGCCTCGAGTTGATGGCGCACTTGGCAACCCGCGCCAAAGCCGAGAACGTCCTTTTGATTGCCACGGCACGAGGGCAAGAGTTACACGACAATTCACAGGCAAATGATCTCGTTACAGCCCTCGAGCGCGATGGTCATTTGCAACGGCTCGAGCTTCAGCCTTTGGAACAAAACGATGTGCTGACCCTGGTGCGGTCAATGTCGGGCAGCACCGAAGGGCATTTGTTCGCGCGGCGGTTGTCAAACACCACGGCAGGAAATCCATTTTTTATCCTCGAGACATTGCGCCACCTCTTCGAGATGGGCAATCTTCAGGTGGACTCAAACGGCGCTTGGCGCACCCCATTTGATGAAACAACCAGCGATTACGCCGAGTTGAGCGTACCGCCAAGCGTCACCCGCGCCATTCTCGAGCGTGTCGAGCGCTTGGGAGCGGTTGGTTTGCGACTCTTGCAAACGGCGGCGCTGGCAGGTGCAGAATTTCAGTTCAGCGAAATTCAACCTGCGACTGCGCTCAGCGAATGGGAAGCTGTCGAGGGACTCGAGCGGGCGGTGAATGCCTGCATCCTCGAGCGCCGCCAAAGCCAATACCGTTTTGCGCACGATCTGGTCAGAACGGCACTCGAGACGAATTTGAGCCTCGAGCGGCGAGGGTTGATTCATGCCAAACTCGCCCAGTCCTTGCAAACCCAGAATGGTGATCCTGCCCGGATTGCACTGCATCTGGAATCGGCAGGTCAACCCAAACAAGCCGTTTCTTGGCGGATTGCGGCAGCCGAAAATGCCGAACGCGTTTTTGCCTATTCGGATGCCCTCGAGCAACTTGAACAGGCGGTTTTGGACGGTGATGACCCTCGAGTGACGTTTGAGATCGGTCTCAAAAAGGTCAACCTCTTGAACAATTTTGTGCAAAACCAAGAACTTTGGAAGCTCGAGTTGGACAAGCTCGAGGGTATCGCCTTAAGCCTTAATGAAACCACTTTAAAAGTAGATGTTGCCTTGGAGCGCATTCAGTACGCCATTTGGTATTGCCAAGATAGCCAAGTGCTCGAGATTACTGGTTGGATTTTGACTCAACCTGAATTGAGCGCCGTGCAAACTGCGTGGGCGCTCGAATACAAAGGGTTTGCCCTCACCAGCTTTGGAAACCTGGACGAATCCGACGCGGCTCGGCTCGAGGCAGTTCAGACCCTGGCTGACATGCCAAGCGAGTTGTGCGCTCGGGTCAAGTACGGTTTGATGATGAACGCTTATAAACGCGGTCAATACGACTTGGCTCGAGATTGGGCTGGGCGTTGCCGCGAAATGTGTCAGACCGTCGGGGCGACGGCGTTCCTGATTAACGTCTGCACCATGGAAGGCGTGTTTGCGGCAATTGCTGGCGATTTAAACGCGGGCATTGCCTCGCTCGAGACGGCACGAAATGAGGCGCGGCGCATCGGACATTCGACCTACCAGTTTGCGGCGCTCGCCAACCTCTTCGAGCTTCATTTTCAGCGGGGAGATATTCTAAAAGCCCAAGCCAGCCTCGAGGAAATGGCGCTGGTCAGACCCGTGTTCTTTGACCCGTTCGAGGAGGCGGCATTCACGCGATATCAATCTCAAGCCTTCTGGTTTACCGGCGAACTTGGGGCGGCGCTCGAGCGGGCGTTGTACGCCATCAAACTCGATGAACGCTCGGGCGCGATGGAGCACAGGCAACTCGGGCGACTGGTCGCGGCGGGGTTGTACCTGCAACTGCATGATACCAACAGCGCACAGCCCTTGCTCGAGGAAGTTCGCAATCTCATGACCGACTCGAGCCTTGGGTTTCACCGCGTTGACCTCGAGTTGAAAACGGCACAATTTGAAATGCTGACAGGTCAACCCAAACTCGCGCTCGAGCGACTTGAAGCCTTGGACTTGCAGAGCGCTCAGGTTGCCGAAGTCACCCGTCACGCCATGCTCAAAGCCAAAGTGCTGATTCAACTCGAGCAACCTCAATCCGCGCTCGAGATTCTCAACAATGCGTCTGCAAGCCATGAACCCGAGGATTCGGCAAATTTGATCTCGCTGCAACTCAGCCTCGAGCCAGAATCCAGTATCGCTCGAGCTTCAGCGCTTGAAGTATTGAATTCGGGACGCTTGACTGCCTTAACATGCCTGGAGTTGCAAATTGCTATTCACAGTCAGGAAAGCTCAAAAGCCCAGTTGCAAAAATTGCACGCCTCGCTCGAGGGGCATGTGGCGGCGCAACTCGGCTTGCTCGAACGCTTTACGGTCAATTAACCTGCCTGTAAAATCTCGAGCACCTGTTCGTGAAGCACGCCGTTTGTGCCAACGCCGTCCCGTCCGTAAATGGTGGTTTTACCGCCCCAATCGCTAAACATCCCGCCCGCCTCACTCAAAATTGGCACGATTGGCGCACAATCCCAGGGGTTCATGCCCGCATCGAGCATCACATCGGCGCGACCGGTGGCGACCAAAATGTAACCATAACAATCGCCCCAACCCCTGTTCAACAGCATTTTCCCCGCCAGTTTGTCGTAGGCATCGCCGCGCTTGCGGCAACTTTCGCTCGAGGTGGTCAGCAGTGTGGCATTCTCGAGTTTGTTTGTTTTGGAAACGTGTGATTTTCGACCATTCCAGTAACAGCCCAAGCCTGTTGCCGCCGAGATCATTTCGTTCAAAGCCGGCATGTAAACCGCACCGACTTTAACTTCTCCTTCAATCTCGAGTCCGATCAATGTGCCGTACAATGGAACACCGCGCACAAAGCTTTTCGTGCCGTCCAACGGGTCAATAATCCAACGAAAATCAGGGTCGCCCTCGGTTACGCCCTCTTCTTCACCCAGAATGCTGTGGGTTGGGTAGTGCGCTTTAATGATGGCGCGAATGGTCGCTTCGGATTCGCGGTCTGCAATGGTCACAGGCGAGTTGTCGGCTTTGGTTTCGACTGCCACACCCGCGTTGAAGTGCGCCAGCGTGCGTTTTCCACCCGTGTAAGCGGCTTGAATGGCAACATTTAAGAATGGCTCGAGGTTCAACATGGTTCATTGATACCATGAAGACTTAAGTCGTGTTGCCTCGAGCAAAAGCAAATTGAATTTTATCTTGATCGAGACCGTTGTTCTTGGTACTTGTAACGTATAACGATATGCGTTATACTTTTATTCATGATTCTTTCGTTTGCGAACTCTGGAACGGAAGATATTTTCAACGGAATTCACAGCAAGGCAGCTCGAGCAACTTGCCCAGAAAATATTTGGAATGTGGCAGTCCGAAAACTCGATCAGATTCATCAAGCTTTTGATTTGCGAGACTTGTCTGTTCCACCAGGGAATCGTTTTGAACCACTCGCAGGGGATCGTTCGGGTCAACACAGTATTCGTATCAATGAGCGTTATCGTGTATGTTTTTGCTTCACTCCTTTGGGCGTCACTGAAGTTGAGATTGTTGATTATCATTGAACCAAATAGTCGCCCAGGATGTACTTAGGTTGTCATTGATTCGTTGTGAAAGTAAGGTGTAAATAATGCAAATTCCAACCCATCGTGCTCCAACCCATCCAGGAGAAATGTTGCTCGAGGAGTTTTTGAAACCTTTGGGGATGAGCCAACGCGAATTGGCAACAAGGATCAATGTTTCTTACCCACGGGTCAATGAATTGATACATGGGAAACGTGGAGTTACTCCCGATACCGCGCTCCGACTTGCAAAGCTTTTTGGGAACAGTGCTACATTTTGGTTAAACGGGCAATTGTTCTGGGATTTGTATCATGCCTCACTTGACATGTCATATCTCGAGAAAATTCAACCACTCCAGGCTATTTAGAGCTTATCAAAATGAAATTTGAAAGGCTTCTTTGTTACTCGAGTTCACTTAGCGCTTCAAGCTCAATTCCCGCAGTGCCCTGGTTTGTTCGTTGCTGGTTTTAAATTCTGGAAAATCAGGGTTGGCTTTGCGGTCTTTGGGGCGCACAAAAACCCTCGAGTCAACCTGTATCGCACCATCACCACGGATTTTTTCGCGTTGTGGTTTAGCAGGAATGCCAAAGGCCACGGTGTGCGGTGCAACGTCTTTGGTCACGACGCTCATCGTGCCGATCATGCTGTCATCGCTTAACGTTGTGCCTGCCAGCACGGTGGCGTGGTAGGTCACGCGAACGCCAGCGCCGATGGTCGTGTGCTTCAGGGTCACGTCTGGCGTCTCGAGTGGGCTGTGGGTGTGCGAGTAGACGTTGACAAAGTCCGAAAGTCCAGACCTGTCGTGCAGGGTCACGCCGCCGATGTCATCGACCAGAACGTTGCGGTGAAGCGTGACGTTGTTTCCCACCTCGAGGTTATACCCGACGCTGAACTGCACGCCTGGGAAGGCTTTAAAGTTTTCACCGACGCGTTTAAAAATATGTTTCGCCAACACGCGCCGAAAACGCACCCCAAATTCGACGCTTTGGGCGGCAGGGGAGAGGTCAAAGTTGTACCAGAGCCACAAAAGCGGCTTCACCCGAGCAAATTTTACCAAATCAACCACCGTGTAATATTCCGCCTCGAGCGTGATGTTGCTGGGGTCAAGGTTAAGTGCGGCAATTGGGGCTTTTAACAGCACGTCGGCGTAACTCGAGGCGTGCAGGAACTGTGCCAGAAGTTCTCGGCAAAGTTCATTGCGGTTGGTGTCGGGATTCTCGAGTTTGGCATTTAAGTCTTCAAGAAAGCTTGTGAAAGCGTCTTGCGTGTCGTTGGGGATGTCTCGTTTCTCTAGCCACATGGTTTAAAGATTAAGGGGTGGATTGGGTTTTGCTGGTATCGGATGTGACAGGAGTTCAGGAATGGAATAATTTGGTGTCACTCGAGCCTGGTTTTTTGTTTGAGCGTTAAACTGCGTCATGCCGTTACAACTTGGTGTTTGTGATTATCCCGAGCAAATCTCTGAAGCGGAATGGTTGACCTTTCCCAAACGCATGAAAGCCTTGGGTTTGAAGTTTGTGCGGATTGCAGACTTTGCCTGGAGCAAGCTCGAGCCAAAGTCTGGGCAGTACGAGTTTGAATGGCTCGACCGTGTGATTGATGCGCTTCACGCAGAGGGCTTACAGGTGGTGCTCTGCACGCCCACCGCGACCCCGCCCGCCTGGTTGGTTCGTAACCATCCCCAAATTCTGCCGGTGGACAAGGAAGGTCGTGTGCGCGGTTTTGGCTCGAGACGGCATTATGATTACTCGAGCGATTTGTACTGGAAAGAATCGGCGCGAATCATCGAGGTCATGGCAAGGCGTTACGGCACTCATCCCGGCGTTATGGGTTGGCAGACCGACAACGAGCACGGTTGCCACGACACCACGCGGTCATATTCACCCGCCGCACTCAAGAAATTTCAAGCCTGGCTCGAGAAGAAATTTGTTGATGTTGAAGCTTTGAACCAAGCTTGGGGCAACACTTTTTGGTCGCAAGAATACAGTTCGTTTCAGGAAGTTGGATTACCGAATTTAACCGTCACTGACCCCAATCCATCACATGTGCTCGACTTTTACCGTTTCTCGAGCGACCAACTGATCGGCTATGACAAGATGCAAACCCAGATTTTGCGCGAGTATTCGCCTGGACGGTTTGTGACCCACAATTTCATGATTTTCTTCTCCGACTTTGACCACTTCAAAGCCGCCGAGCACCTGGATTTTGTCAGTTGGGACAATTACCCGACCGGAATGCTCGAGACTTCCAACGCTTCCGAAGCCGTCAAAACCGATTACGCCAGAACTGGACATCCAGACCTGACCGCTATAAACCATGATGTCTACCGTGGTCTTAAAAACGGCAAGGGTTTTTGGGTCATGGAGCAACAGTGCGGGCAGGTCAACTGGGCAAGCCACAACCCGCTGCCAGCCGACGGTGCCCTCAAACTCTGGACGTTGCAGGCAATGGCGCACGGCGCGGATGCCGTCACCTATTTCCGCTGGCAGGCGGCTCGAGCGGCGCAAGAATTGATGCACTCGGGGTTACTGCGCTTTGACGGCACGCCAGACCGTGGTTTGCTCGAGGTGCAAAAAATTGTGGATAACCTCGGGTTTTTAAGTGACGCGCCAATCTCGAGCAAGGTTGTTGTGTTGCACGATTACGAAAGTTTGTGGGCTTACGACCTGCAAAAGCACAGCGCAAGCGCAAGTTACTGGGGACAGATGATGCTGTTTTACGGTGTGCTGAGAAACCTCGGTTTAGACGTGGACATTCGGCACCCAAACGCTGACCTCTCGAGTTACCAGTTGATTGTCGCGCCAGCGTTGACCATGCTTTCCAAACAAACCGCCGCCAACCTCGAGCAAAGCGTGCAAAATGGCGCTTACCTGCTCTTGGGCGCTCGGACTGGTTTTAGAAACCCCATGGGCGGGGTTTGGGAATCTCGAGCGCCAGGTTTACTGGCGGAACTGGCTGGCGTGCGCGTGCAAAATTTTGATGCGCTGCGTCCTGGGTTAACCTCGAGAATCGAAGCTTTTGACCAAAAGTTTGAAACGCACACCTGGAACGAATCGCTCGAGTTGATTTCTGACGATGTAAGGGTGCTCGGCAAGTATTTTGACGACCCGCTCTATTCCCAAGTTGCCCTGACTGAACGCAACGTTGGCGCTGGTGCGGTCATGTATGCGGGTTTCTGGGCTGAACGCCTGCTCGAGAAAACCTTGGAACATGTTTGCGCCCGAGTTGGCATTCCGACCCTCAACCTCGAGAAAGGCTTGCGTTGCTCGAGGCGCGGCGGTCTGGTGTATGCCCAGAACTGGTCAAAAGGTGGTATTGCCCTGGATTTATCCGAAGACACCGAATTTCTGCTCGGCTCGAGCTTGCTGGCACCGCACGGGGTTAGCATTTACCGTGACAAGCCAGCTTGATTTCAGGACGATTGTTGGCAGTCATCCGCATATTTTTATGCCACAATACTTACGGCGTTCAGAAATGCTCGAGATTTAACCCGATTTAACAATTGGTCGCGCAAAAAGCGCTTAAAGTGGAGGTCGCAATGAAA
>JAYTKL010000275.1:0-5132 GCA_043730305.1 Deinococcales bacterium
CGCTCGTACGCCAGAGCACCAGAAAACACAACCCAGAGGTTCAAGATCAGCAACACTCGAGCCACAGATTTTACTGGAGAAACTCGCATCTTTTACCCCTCGAGATTGGGCATTGCGGTTGAGATTTCGGATTTACTGGTTCAGACATGCCATAAGGCTCAGTGAAATGACTCGTTTTCCAAGCGGCTATACCTGCCAGCTTATCAGAAACTTCCGATTTGAGTTTTGAATACAACAGCCAAATAACAGACCTGTTCCTGCAAAAATCAGTTCTCGTCAGATTTCGTGCTGCCTTGCAACCTCGAGTAAGCCATTCAACGTAGTCGTACCTCACATTTTCTTACGGTTTTCGTGCTAATGTTTTTGTACACCAGAAAGGGGGTGGTCCAACTGTTAAGCAAAAGATTTATGGTTGGTGGAGGTGCTCGTCGGGGCTAGCTCAAGCCGTCCCTTTTTTCAGGGCGACTGAATCCCGATTGCGGGCATGGGCTTAGTCCCAGACCCAGGCGGGTATCGAAGGAGACCAGAATCATCTGGTCTCTTTTTTATGCTTGCTATAGAATACAGAAGTGAAACTCGAGGATTACACGCTTGTTGTGCGTTACCGTGAGGATTGGCAGTGTTTTGAAGCCAGTCTGAACGAGTTCTTTGCACTGATTGCCAGTGGTCAAACCGAACAGGAAGCCATGACCGAACTGAAACGTTTGTACCTCGAGCGGGTGATTTATCTTGAAGCTATCGGTAAGCCCTTACCAATACCGGGCGAAGCGCCCGAACCAATGTTTGCCACCAGTGCCAGGGTGGACGCTTTAAGTGGCACGGCACGGGATTTTTTTAGACGGGTTTTAAACCTGGATTACGACGATGTCTTCGTGTCAGATGCCACCAGACTCGAGGAATTTGGCACGCTGGAATTTTTGCGCGTAAAAATTAAACTCGAGTACGGCGTGGACATTGGCGACGATCTCGAGCAACCACTTTGGGAGGTGCTGGGGAAAATTCGGAGGTTGTGATTTAGTTTTAAATTTCAGCTTCCGTTGATTTTTCAAATTCTTCAAGTGTGTGACTTAACAAAAATAGAAAAACTAACGTGCTCAACTCTTTTAAACTGGTTATTTTGTTCACTGTTAAACTCTGAAGCCAACTTGTCGCGGTGATATAGTGACCCATGAATTCGCCTATTTTACTCGAGTTACCTGAGGAGCTTCGTTCAGAGCGTTTGTCTTTGCAAATGCCAAAACCTGGACGAGGTCAAATGATTTCTGAGGCGATTACTGCTTCTTTGCCAGAGTTACGCAAGTACATGTCATTTGCCCAAACACCTCCGACACCAGAAGATTGTGAAATTGAATTACGTCGTGACTTGGCAGCCTTTATATTGCGTGAACGGATAATGTTTCAAATTTTTTCTATTCAACAAAATAATTTTATCGGCGAAATTGGTTTTCGCCGTCTAAATTGGAGTACACCAAAGTTTGAAACCAGTTATTGGTTGGATTCAAGACAAGCAGGCAAAGGCTACATGACCGAGGCATTACGCACAACAACCCGATTTGCCTTTGAATCACTTTCAGCAAGACGAGTAGAACTTCATTGCGATTCGAGAAATATTGGAAGCCGTCGGGTGGCTGAAAAAGCTGGATTTGAACTTGAAGGGATTCTCAGAAGTGATATGACTCGTGAAGATAATTCTTCAGCAGATGGCTGTGTTTTTGCTCAAATCCGTTCCTAAAATTGTCACTCGAGGTATGGTGCTCCATGCACGAGCGAGCCTTGTGGGAAGTGCTGGGGAAAATCCGAAAGTTGTAATCACTTGTGATACGGCTCGCCACGCTCCAAGGTCGCAGCGCGGTACAACGCCTCGAGCATCACCAGTTGCGCCAGATCGTGTGGCATGGTCAGACTCGAGAGTGACCACATCATTTTGACGCCATTGCGCACCTCGTCTGAGAGTCCCTCGTCGCCACCCACCAGAAACGCCAGTTCGCCGATCCCGTTCACGCCCAAGCTCGAGATTTGGGCGGTCAAGGCTTCGGTGCTGAACTGTTTGCCTCGCGGGTCGAGGGCTATCGTGTACGCCCGTCCAGCCGCCTCCAGGAGCGCTTGCCCTTCCTCGAGCATGGCGGTTTCGCCGTTCTTCTTGGAATCTTTGACGCGAGTGATTTTCAGTTTGTGATACCGCTCGAGGCGTTTTAAGTACAAGCCACACCCGATTTTGGCGTACTCGTGTTTGGGTTCTCCGACGGTGATGATGTGCAAACGCATGAACTAGCGTACTTCATACGCGCCCAAATCAATGCCCGCCCCAAGCGGTCTTGACTTGCCTTCAATGTCGTCTTTGGCACTCAAACTCGAGCTTCCCGCGTCAATGGCTGGACTGTCGTTCTGAAGTCTGAAATCTTTGATGCTTAAATCCAGAAATTTGGGGTCAATGCCAATCAAATTCGTGGTTTTGTCGGCATCAAATCCCAAACCGCCAAACACCAGATTGCGTTCAAAGACTTGGGTTGCCTTTTCTGCGGCGTCGCTCGAGTAACGCGTGATGCTGACGCGGTCAGGGCGCGGCACAAGGATGTTGTTGAACACCCGAACATCGCTGGCAGTAATCGTTGAGGCTTCACCTTCGGGCGTCTCGGGCTGAAACGAATTGTGATACGAGGTGTTGTTGAGAATATCCACGTGGTCGCTCGAGTAAACGTGTAAACCCCTCGCGCCGTTTTCAAAAACAACATTGTTCTCGACCAAGGTGCGCCCCGTGTAAATGCCCAAAGTGGAATTGTTCTGGGTGTTCCTGGTGTCGTCAATGATGATGCCGTTGCCGTCGGTGATGACACGCTTGGCGGGGTCTGGGTCGCTGGCAATGAACGGAATTTTATTTTGATTGCCGTACACGATATTGCGCCGCACAATCATCTTGTAACCCGTGCTGGTGTCGCTGTTCCAGTTTTGATACATCGAAATGCCCGAAGTGTCATACGGCGAATAGTACGAGTTGCCCCAAACAGTATTGTCTTCTATCGTCACATGATCGGCATGAATCGTGTAAATACCGCCGCCAGGACATTTGGAAACCATATTGTTGCGAACAATCACATGATGGGACAAGATTGAGGTGTTGTATTTTTCGGACACACCAATGCAGTTGCCGCTGGTCAGCGGATTGCCGTTGTTGTTTTTTTCATTAAGCGCGTACTCGAGCGTGATCTGATCGCGGTTGCCCTCGACTTCAAAACCATCAACCAAAATGTACGAGGCTTGCACGCTAATGCCCTGCCAATTTCGGGCTTGAATCTTTGGTGTCTGCCCAGGGTACGCCATCAGGGCAATCCAGGCGTTTGCCGTGCCAGAACGGTTCATGGTCACGACGTTGTCATTCTGGTCTGGGTTTGTGTATGTTCCATTCATGACCAAAATCGTATCTCCAGGGTTACTTTTGTTGGCGGCATTTTGAATCGTTAATAAAGGCTTGCCCTCAATCAGACCATCGTTGGCGTCCGAGCCAGACTTTGATACAAACCAGACTTTGCCAGCAATGTTTACCTCGAGTTTTACGGCTGCGCTCGAGGCTGATTTTCCTGCGGCGTTGAAGGCTTTGACTGTAAACTGGTGAGTCACCTGCTCGGCTTTGGTCAGTGCCAGTTGGGTTTCAAACGGCGCGGCGCTGTCAACACCGAGGCTTTGAGAGTCCTGGAAAAACTCGACTTTGCTGGTGTCCTTGGAAACTCGAGCCACCAGTTTTACCAAGCTTGGACGCATGATTTGAGAGGTTGAGAGTTCCAAAGTTGGTGGTGTAGAGATTTGTAAGGAATTTTCGGCACATGCCACACAGCACATCGCAAGAATCAGAATTTGAATTCGCATTTTTTGACGCTAGCATTCTGGTATCTGAGAAACGACGCAGGCAAATGAGATGTGTTGTACAAGGTTTTGGGTAACAGCCTTGGGTAACAGTTCGGACTCGAGGCTCAAAACGCAACCCAATTCACGCCGCGTTCAAACAGATGAGGGTAATCTGTGAACATGCTTGCCCCTCCTGGTCGCGCCACGCAAAATCGAAAACCGCCAACGGTAAAAGATTTCAATCAATTCAAACGGCTCTTGATGTTCACCAAACCCTACCGCTGGCGGCTGGCACTGGCAATTGCCGCAACGCTGGTCTCGAGCGGCTTGGGGCTGGTGTTTCCGCAGGTGATCGGCAAACTGATTGACGCCAGTTTTCTAAAAATTGGCTCCAACGACACCTCGAGCCTCGACGGCACGGTATTGATGCTGTTCGCGGTTTTTGGCACGCAATTCTTGTTTGGCATCGCCCAAAATTATTCCCTGTCGTTCGTGGCTGCCAGTGTGGTCTCAGATTTGCGCAAGGCGGTTTACGCGCACCTGGCAAACATGTCGATCACTTTTTTCGAGAACCGCAAGACGGGCGAAATCACCTCGAGGTTGACCTCTGACGCTGGCACAATTCAGGGCATTGTTTCGACGGTGCTCTCCAACCTTGTCTCGCAAAGCATTTCATTGGTTGGCAGCATCATTATTTTGCTGATCACCAACACCAAATTAAGCCTTGTCATGCTCTCGATAGTGCCCGTGATTGTGGTTGCCGCCATCTGGTTTGGACGCCGCATCCGTAAAATCTCCAAAGAGTTTCAGGACCGTGTTGCCGAAGCCAACGGTCACGCCGACGAAGCCATATCAGGGATTCGGGTGGTGCAAAGCTTCACCGCCGAGACGCTCGAGGTACAACGTTACAGCCAAGCCATCAACGCCTCGTTTGAGGTTGCCATGCGCCGCGCCCGACTGAACGCTTTTTTCACGCCCAGTGTGTTCTTTGCCATGTTCGGCGCGATCAGCGTGGTGCTTTGGTTCGGCGGTCGTCTGGTGATTCAGGGCGAGATTTCGCCTGGGCAACTGACCTCATTTTTGTTTTACACCATTTCGATTGCGGGCGCGATAGGCGGTCTGGCGGGTTTGTTCAGTCAAATTCAGGAAGCCCTGGGCGCGTCAAGCCGCATTTTTGAACTGCTTGACGAAAAATCTGAACTGATCGAAGCGGCAAATCCTGTCAAACTCGAGCGGGTTCAAGGGCGCGTGAGTCTCGAGCACGTCAGTTTTAATTACGGTGATCGCGGCGA
>JAYTKL010000276.1:0-4496 GCA_043730305.1 Deinococcales bacterium
CGAAGGTCCACCAGAAGCCAACGGCATCCTGTCGTTCGTCTCGAGCGCCCAGATGCGCCCTCCGGTGGCGATTCTGGTACACAACTCCGAAAATCCGTCCGTCGCCGTTTATTACCCTTTTGCGGCGTTCAGTCCAGAATGGGCTGCCATCAAATTTGGGGTCGCTCGAGGGACGCCCGTGCGGTTTATGGATTTGCCGCAAGCACACCAATTGCTAGAGCAAGAATCAGTACCTAAAATCCAAATGCCCGAACTTGACCGCTCAAGTGTTCCAGTGGCAACTGAAATCCCGATTCAAAGCGATCCTTTAAGTTGGCTGGCACGCGCCGCAGGTTTTAGTGACGGCGAACGCTACTGGGAATATCTGGTCGAATCCAGGCAGGATGAAACCGATGTTTTCCCTGCCATTCTCGAGGCGATGACTGCACTGCGAACCGAGGCTTCAAACGCGCCAGACTTTGTGCTCGAAGCTCGGGAGGCAAGACGTGAGGCGTTCATGCGCCAAACCATCCGAGCCGCGCAAAAAGAGGGATTTGAGAAAATTGCGGTGGTTTGCGGTGCGTGGCATTCACCCGTTCTGGATGTCTCGAGTGAACATGTTTTAAGTACAAAATCGGACGCCGCGACTTTAAAAGACCTGCCCAAAGTCAAAGTATCTGCCACCTGGACGCCCTGGACGTACGGGCGATTGTCGCGCTCGAGTGGGTACGGTGCGGGTGTGGACTCGCCAGGCTGGTACGCGCACCTGTTCGAGCATTCGCATTCTGGCGCTAGCCTCGTGACCACGCATTGGATGGCAAGCATTGCGCGTTTGCTGCGAGGTGAGGGACTGGATGCCTCGAGCGCCAGCGTGATCGAAGCGGTGCGATTGGTTGATACGATCTCGAGTTTGCGCGGTCTGCCGATGCCTGGGTTAACGGAACTTTCGGATGCGGCAAGGGCAGTGTTTTTATCGGATTCTGAACTTCCAATGACCTTAATCCATGAACGTTTGATCGTCGGTGAAACCTTGGGTTCAGTGCCGCCCGAAGTGCCAACAGTTCCGTTACAGCAAGACCTCGAAGCCTTACAAAAACGCTTGCGAATGCAGACCGAAGCCTCTGAGAAAACCCTTGAACTTGACCTTCGTAAACCAAACGACCTCGAGCGTTCAGTGTTGCTGCACCGTTTGAATCTGCTGGCGATAGCTTGGGGCGAAATTCGTCACTCGAGCGGCACAGGAACGTTCAAGGAAACCTGGTTGCTGCGTTGGCAACCCGAATTTGCGGTGCGAATCATTGAAATGGGTGCTTACGGACAGAGTGTGCTTGAGGCGGCAACCGCCTATGCCAAGGAACTGTCCGACAAATCTAAAGCCTTACCAGAGTTGACCGAACTGCTCGATTCGGTGCTGCTCGCCGCGTTGCCGAGCGCCACAAGTCATTTGCTGGCGCGGCTCGAGGCAGAATCAGCCCTCTCGAGCGACATACCCGTACTGATGGCAGCAATCCCGCCTCTTGCACGGGTGCTGCGCTATTCTGACGTTCGTCAAACCGACTCGAGCGTGGTTGGGCATGTGGTCAGCGGTTTAATCACCCGGGTCAGCGTGGGTTTGCCCGGAGCAAGCCTGAGCCTGTCAGACGAAGCCGCCGAGCATCTGTTCAAACTCGTTCTCGAGGTCAACGCTTCAGTTTCAACCATCAACAATCCCGCACACCTCGAGACTTGGTTTGGCACACTCGAGGTCATCTCGAGCAAATCCGGCATTCACGGTCTGATCGCCGGACGCGCCGTAAGATTGTTGCTCGAAGCCGAACGATTGAATGCCAGTCATGCCGCCAAACACCTGGGTTTTGCCGCCTCGAGCGCCAGTGATCCCGCCCAAGTTGGCGTCTGGGTTGAAGGCTTCTTGACGGGCAGCGGTCTGGTTTTATTGCACGACGACACGCTCTGGGGCGTGCTCGAGAATTGGTTGATGGCTTTGACCGAGGAGCATTTTATTGCCGTGCTGCCCTTGTTGCGCCGTACCTTCTCGAGTTTTCCCGCGCCCGAACGCCGCAGCATGGGCGAGAAAGCCAAACACGGTGAAACCAAGGTGGTTGGTATGCAAGAACTTGAAGTGAATGAAGCTCGAGCGGCGTTGGTGCTGCCATTAATCGCCAAAATGCTTGGTATCGAATTGGAGAGAGGTCAATCATGAAATTATTCGAGCAACTTCCCGCATCGTGGCAACCGTATCTCGAGCCAGAATTCGGGCAAGCTTACATTCAAAAACTCGAGGCGTTTCTCGAGGCTGAACGTGCGACCCAGCAAGTCTTCCCACCTGCGGAAAATGTCTTCAGGGCGCTCGAGTTGACACCGTTTGAAAACGTGAAGGTCGTGATTTTGGGACAAGACCCGTACCACGACGACGGGCAGGCGCACGGGCTGGCGTTCAGCGTGCAACCGGGCATCAAGTCGCCGCCGAGCTTGGTCAACATGTTCAAAGAACTCGAGACGGATTTGGGCATTCCAAGACCAAAAACGGGTTTTCTCGAGCCTTGGGCGCGTCAGGGCGTTTTGATGTTGAACGCGGTCTTGACGGTTCGGGCGCACGCGGCGGGCAGCCACCAAAAACAGGGTTGGGAAAAACTGACCGATGCGGTCATCCAAGCCATCTCGAGCCACAAAACGGGGGTGGTGTTCGTGCTTTGGGGCGCTTATGCCCATAAAAAAGTCGATTTGATCGATGCCAGTCGCCACACGGTTTTGAAAGCCGTGCATCCGTCGCCGCTCTCGGCACGAAACGGTTTTTTTGGTTCCCGTCCATTCTCGAGCATCAATGGGGCACTGCGCGAGGCCGAAAAATCTGAAATTGATTGGAGACTCGAGTGATTGCCGAAACAGATCGGCTTCGACGTTGGCGGCTTATTCTCGGTGGAGGAGACGCCGACGGGACAGGCTGCCAGTTGCAGGGCGCGGATGCCAGACTCGACGGGGCGCTCGAGAATGTCTACATGACGCCAGAAGAAAAAGAAAAAAACCGTTTGAACGTCGGTAAAGGCGCGAGCCGCCCCAACGTGGCGCGTTGGCTCGGTGACATCCGCGAGTTTTTCCCGAGTTCGGTGGTGCGGGTCATGCAGCAAGACGCGCTCGAGCGACTTGGCTTAAAACAAATGCTGCTCGAGCCTGAAATGATGGAAGCCGTGCAGCCCGACGTGCATTTGGTGGCAACGCTGCTGTCCTTAAAATCGTTACTCAAAGGCAAAGCTCGAGACACCGCCCGGGTTGTGGTGCGCAAGGTTGTGGACGAACTGACACGCAAACTGGCGAATCCAACCCGTCAAGCGGTCATGGGCAGCCTGAACCGCGCCGCCAGAAACAACCGCCCGAAGCACAACGAGATTGACTGGAATTTGACGATTCGCGCCAACCTCAAGCATTACCAAGCCGAGTACCGCACCATAGTTCCAGAGCGCAGAATCGGTTTTGGGCGCAAACGCTCGGCGTTGCGCGACATCATCTTGTGCGTCGATCAGAGTGGTTCGATGGCATCTAGCGTGGTTTACGCCGGAATTTTTGGGGCGGTGCTCGCCAGTATGCCCGCGCTGAGAACCAAAGTGGTCGTCTATGACACCAGCGTGGTTGATTTGACCGATCAACTCTCCGACCCAGTGGAGGTGCTGTTCGGCACTCAACTTGGCGGCGGAAACGACACTCCACTGGCATTGCGATACTGTCAAACGCTGCTCGAGCGACCCCAGGACACGGTTTTTGTGCTGATTTCAGATTTGTACGAAGGATACGGCAGCGCTGAAATGCTCGAGCGTTTAAAAGGTTTTGTCGCCAGCGGCGTGCAGGTGATTACCCTGCTGGCGCTTTCCGACGACGGTCGCCCGAGTTTTGACCAGCAGAATGCGGCGGCAATGGCAACGATGGGCATTCCAGTGTTTGCCTGCACGCCAGACAAATTTCCAGATTTGATGGCAGCCGCGATCAACCGCGCCGACATTGGGCAGTGGGCGGCAACCCAAGAGATTGTGACCGCTCGGGCGTAAATCTCGAGTGTCGTCATTCAAGAATCAGTTGGTGGGTGACAGCCAGCTTTGTGCAAAGCTCGGCGTAAATTGACCAATCCCAAACGATTCAGTTTGAGATTGGCGACAATTGTATTCCTTAAAGACTGCTACCCAATTTTTGAATTACTGTACGGTAAGCTGTTGGTATGAATAAGTTTGAACTGTTGGAAATAAAATCGAAGTCAGTTGCGGATTTGGCTGGAGAAGCTGCAAAACTGCTCGCAACTCTTGAAGCAGATGAGTTTTGGTCTGAAACTCTGTTGACTAACTCAGAGATTTCTGATGGTTTTCAAACACTCTTTGATGCAACAACCAAACTAATTACCGGATTAGATGAATGTATTCCTGGCTTGCAGCAAACTACCCTGATTGCCAGTTTACATGCCGTTCGTGACCGCCAACGCGAACAAAGAAGCATGAGTCTTAATCTCAAAACCATCCCGTGTCCGAGCATGTAAG
>JAYTKL010000277.1:0-7789 GCA_043730305.1 Deinococcales bacterium
TTTGACTTCCAAATTTAAGCTTGCCGCCTCAAGCGCCGCACCCGCGTCTTTCTCGAGTTTTGCCACGCGTTGCTTGACCTCAATCGTTAAATCTTGCGCACGTTCTAAATGCAGTTTAGCTTGCTCGAGCCGTTCGATGCTTTGGGCGCGGCGGTGCGTGGCACGAGATAAACCCGCCGCCTCCTCGAGATAGCCAAGCATGGTTTCGGGGTTTGCACCAATCACCGCGCCAATTTCGCCCTGACCAACCACGGCAAGCCCGCCAGGTCCAAGCCCAGAGCCACGCAAAACATCGTGCAAATCACGCACCCGAATGGTTTTGCCAGCCAGCTCGAGGTCGCTGTCACCGTCACGGTACAAACGCCGCGCAATATTCAGGTTCGCACCCTCAAATTGCTCGAGTTCGAGTTCGACCTCAGCCATGCCGAGCGGGGCTTTGCCCAAAGAGCCGTGAAAAATTAATTCTGTGCTTTCACGCACCCGCAATTCACGGGTTCTGGCGGTGTGTGACGCCCACCGAATCCCTTCAATCACGTTCGATTTGCCCGAACCGTTCGGTCCGATCACGGCGTTGACTTTAGGGTGAAACTCGAGCCTAACTTTTTCGCCAAATGATTTAAAGCCTTGTATGGTGACTGATCGAACCCGCACGCTCACGAATCAACCACCACGGCATTCTTTGAGGGTGAATGGGTTAAGCATGCTCAGGTGTCCACCGATGGTTTCGACGCGTTTTCCAGCCTCGAGAAACTGCACATTTTTGACATCTTTTAAATCCAGTAAACTGTTTGCCAAACCGCAATACAGCATTAATTCGCCGTTGCTGCCAAGTTGAATCGAGCGCCAGACTTTGGGTACGCTAACAAAAACGGTGTCCTTTCGCGCGAACACCACCGGTTTTTGTACTTCCAAACCGGACAGGCTGCCGGGAAAAGGACTGAACGAATCTTTGGATTCGGGTCCGGAAAACCACTCGTTCAGCGTGCGGCTGGCTCGAGTGGTCAGCGCATCACTTTCAAGCTTTGCGTTGCGGGTTTCTATCACAAATCGTTTGGCGTCCAGACTCGAGTAATACAGTTTCATCTCGAGTTGAATGTTACCTTTTTCTTGTGCGCCAGTTAAAGACGGATCAAGTTTGACGGTGACGGGTTGCAATTGAGAATTGCGGATCAAGAACATTACCGCAAACAACATCAGGGCAATAATGTTCCATGGAGTTAAAAGCCAACCCGGAATGCGTTTGAGATAATTCCAGACTTTCATTTGATAACCTTGGGCTTGGCGATCTTTTTGATTTTTGCCAATTGGGGTGCCAGGTACGCCATCACGCCACGCATCACGTTCAAAGCCAATTTTTTCAACTCAATCTGATCTTCCAGACGCGCACGGTCTTTCACGTCAGACAAGAAACCCAACTCGATCAAATTCGCGGCTTTGGACGCCCGCTCGAGCACCACCTGAGTTTGCCCAGAAAGGACACTGGCAAAAATAGCGTTGTTGGTCATGACATTCGAGCTGATGGCTTCAGCCAAGACGCCACTGGCGTTGCTCGGGGCGACAAAAGCCTCGAGATGACGCTTGTCAGACGGATTGGTTTCCTTTTCCAGGGCTTCTCGAGCGCCTTTGACAATACCGTCGGGTGCTGCCGCGCCAAAGTGGTACACCTGAACTCCAGCAATGCTCGAGCCGGGCAAGTTGGAGGCGTGAAAACTCAGGAACACATCACTGGTCAAACTCATCTCGCGGCGTTCCTGAAGGCTTGGGTTGTTGTCATTGGTACGGGTGTATTTGACATTGATGCCTTTGGAGGTCAGCAGCTTGCCGACCAGTTGAGCAAACCTTAACGTCAAGTCTTTTTCTTTTAGGCTCTCAATGCTGACCCCGTTGTCCTCAGCGCCGTGACCAGGATCGAGAACCACCGAAATTTGATGTTTGTCCAGAGCGGTGCTGATTCGCTCGTACCTCGAGCCAACATCAATCACCACCCTGGCGGGAATCGGTTGACCGTCAACGCCTTCGCTGGCGGCGATGCCGTAAACGTTGTACCCCACGGTCGGCGCGAGTTTGGTTCGCACCTCGACCTTGTTGCCGACGGTATTGATGTTTAAGACATCGATGTACTTGCCGCCAACTTCCCAGGGATTGTTTTCGCCAACGGTGTTGCGCAGGTAAACCACCAAAATATCGCCCTCAATTTTGGAGGTAAAGCCAACATCTCGAGAAACCGACAGTGCCACCCGATCAGAGGTCAGTCCGGTTTCTTTACCAACGCCCTTTAAAATGGCTGGGTCAATCAGCACATCGATTTGATTGCCAGAATCGGAGACGGTCGCGCCAGCCGCTTCAGCCACGGCTTTGACTGGCACGACAATGGTATTGACACTGCGTCCAGCCGCCTGCCCTTTTGATTTGATGCCGTTGATCTCGAGTGCTTTGGTGTAGGTCGTGGCGTCAGCGGCAGAGTCAATCAGGGTTAGACCAATGGTTCGTCCACCCTGAACAAAAATGACCGCGTCGTTGGAGACACTGACATCAATTCCCAGTGCAAATGCAAATTCTGTGGCGGAAGTATAGGCAATGTTGTTTCCGCCAGGGAAAATGGCTTTGAGTTTTGTTGTCCCGACCATCAAAACTTTGCTGGTTGCCGCGTTTTGCGCCACCGCAAAAGCCAGCATCACCATCAACAGGCTGAGCAAAACGCTCGAGATTTTTTTGCCCTGCAAGTTCATCGGAATCGCTCCATTTCACGTTTTGCCTCTTTGGTTTTTTCAGCTTCGCGCTTGTCATGAAGTTTCTTGCCCCGAGCGAGGGCAATCTCGAGTTTCAAGCGTCCTTCTTTGAAGTACATTTTAACTGGAACAATGCTCAAACCTTTGCGGGCAACGGCGACTTTCAGCGTCTCGAGTTCTTTGCGGTGCAACAGCAATTTGCGGTTGCGTCGCGGGTCGTGGTTGTTGTACGAGGCTTTCTCGAGGGGTGGAATGTAGAGGCTTTCCAGGTAGAGTTCGTTGTTTTGAAAACGGGCGAAGCTATCCCTAAAGTCCAAACCGTTGACCCTGACACTTTTGATTTCGGTGCCTTTTAAGACAAGACCAGCCTCGAAGCGGTCGAGCAGCTCGTATTCAAATCTGGCACGTCTATTCTCAAACATCAACTTCTCCCCTACCTGAGTTAAACATATTTTTCAAAAGTGACTCAAGCGCTTGGCTATTGTACCCACACCTGCATGAGCGCGTCACTCATTCCTTAGGAAATTTACCAATTTCGGTTTTTAAGTGCGGTTTTGGTGTTTAGGTTTTGATCGGAGTGCCAAGGGCATTTGCTTGTGAAATATATCACGATTATTACTTGTTCGTGAATTAATTATTGCAAATAATCATAAGCAAATTGAAACAACTTATGACTTCCAAAACACTAAACAATTCGACCATCCTCCAAACGAATCACATCATCAACCCGCGATACCAAACTTTCGTCGTGGGTCACGACAACCACCGCCGTATTCTCGAGCCTTGCCAACTCGACCAACATGGCAAAAACCAGATCGGCATTGGCACGATCCAAGCTGCCTGTAGGTTCATCTGCCAAAATCAAACGGGGTTTGGTTAAAAGCGCACGCGCGATGGCGGCACGTTGACGTTCACCACCAGATAAAGCACGTGGAAAAAAATGGGCGCGGTCGCTCAAACCGACCCGTTTTAAAAGTTGCGCCGCACGGGCGTCATTTGGCATGGAAGCGATCAACCCAGGCAAACCAACATTCTCGAGCGTCGTCAAATCCTCGAGCAAATAATGATGCTGGAAGACAAACCCAACCTCCTGAGCACGTCTAGACGCCAAGACCTCTTGCGAGGCACCAGCCAAACTCGAGCCACCCCAAAGCACCTCACCCGAAGTTGGGGTTTCCAGTCCGCCTAACAAATGAAGCAAAGTTGATTTACCCGAACCACTCGGACCGACAATTGCCAGCACCCGACCGGCAGTCAACGAAAAACTTAGCCCTTTCAAGACCTCAAGCGTTCCAGCGTCGGTTTGAAACGAATGCCTTAAATCAAGTACCTCGAGCGCCGAAGCTGCAAAAAGAATGTTGCTGGCTGGATTCACAGCCAAAAGGCTAACATACAGCGCGAGACAGTCCAAATGACAGGCTGTCCAAAAAAATAATGCCGAATAACAAAACAAACAATCGAACACCTTGAACTCGAGGCACACTTTTACTGTATTCCTCTCGAACCAAAAAACTTAAACCACTGAGGTCAAAAAGCTGCGCCGCGCTCGAGCCGACACGTTTCATAGGGCAATCCTAAATTTCTTGACCTTGATACGAAATTGGTTTCAACGTGTAAGCTGTACGCAAGCAATACTAGCAATCCATAAACCAATCGCAGCAAATAATTTTCGAGGTATCAATCATGACCAGCACAGAGATCAAGACCGCACTGAACAACAGCCCGCTTTTTCACGGTGCGCCCGAGGCAGCTCTAAACATGGCGCTTGAAGCTGCCAGCGTGCGCAAATTCGCCCAAGGAAACCCGATTTTTAGGGAAGACGACCCGGGCGAAGCCGTGTATGTGCTGGTCGAGGGCAGGGTTAAGGTTTCTCGAGAAAACCTTGAAGGTCGTGAACGAATTTTTACGATTTTAACCCCGCCAGAAGTGGTCGGCGAGATGGCACTGGTCTCTCAATTGCCGCGCAGCGCCACCGCGCACTGTATTGACAACGTCACCACGCTCGCCATTTACCGCGACGAATTACGCGCCATTCTAGACCGCCACTCGCAAGTTCTCTGGAATCTGGCGCAAATCATGGCAAAACGACTAGGTGACATGAACCGCGAGGTTGAAATGCTGTCCTTCGCCAGCACCCAAGCCTGCGTCGCGTACGCGCTGCAAGGCTTGTACTTGCGCGGTGCATTCAAAACAGGCAAAGAGGGACACCCAACCCTCGAGTTCACGCACCAAGACCTGGCAAACCGCACTGGAAACTCTCGAGAAACAATTACGCGCGTTTTAAAAGACCTCGAGAATGACGATATTATCTCGACCCGCCCTGGTTTAATCTCTTTACTTAAACCCAAAGCACTCGAGGGCGTGATTTACGGTTTGCGCGAAAAAGACGAATAATCAGCGTTTAAAGGGGTAGTGCTAAACTTTTTTCATTTTCAACACCTTTTACACTTAAGTGAAGGGTGTGCAAGTTAACGAAGTGTCTCCAATAAACTGAGTTCGCCAGAACCAGCCAAAGGAGACTCACCAATGATACCCGCAACCCTAACCAACAGTAAGTTTCTCAACCAACATGACAATCTCGAACTTCCCACCCTACAAGCACCCCAAAAATACTCTGATCGAAGTATCTTAAAACTCTTCCTGCACGCTCAAATACACAAAGTTACCAGTTTCAAACCAATTGCTAAAATGATCCTCGAGAAATCAGACTTACAACAACATTGCAACCTGAAAACCGCACCACTGAAAAGTCAAGATTTTGTTCTTTCGTGTACGTTTTGTGCGGCATGATTCGCACTTCCGTTGTGATGGGTCTGGATTGTAGACCCGTGGGCGGTAGGTGGTCTCAATTTTGGGGTTCACTCCAGTCTCGCCCGAAGGTGCGTCTTGAGACAACGAATATGAAAACCGCTATATCGAAAAATCTAAGCAGGCTCGAGCATCACCTTGAAACGCTTTTGCTCCGAAAAATCTGCGCCCATCTGAACAGGTAATCAACCGTCCAATGCATCAAACTCTCGACGCTGGAAACCGTGAAATACTCGTCCGGCGCGTGGGCGCGGTCTCCATGCCCGGTTCCGGCAATCGAGAATGGAATCGGCTTCCCGAGCGTGGTCAGCAAACTGGCGGGACAGCAATTGTTGGCGATGGGCCAAACTGAAATGGAAACCCCCTGATCCGCCGCGACGGCTCGAGCCGCTTGCAGCAGGCTGTCGTCGTCCTCAGCGAGCGCTGCCGCGCCGCTGTAACCGCGCACCTGGCGGAGTTTGACCATTTCATGTCCGCGCCGGTCAAGGTGATGGCGCATGAGTTCGGCAACCTCGAGCGGCGTCACACCCGGCGGGAAGCGCACGTCGAGTTTGGCGCGGGCGTTGCCTGGCATGGCGGTGTAGTACAACGCGTCCTGATAACCTCCCTGAACGCCTTGCAGGTTGATCGTTGCGGCGACCATGTAATGCGCCAAATGTTCCGAGAGTCGCTTGCCGCCCATGAACTTGGCTACGTTGAGATTGTGCAGCATGTTCGCTTCCCATGTCGGGTTTTGCTCAAACATCGCCTCGAGCGCCTTGACCTCGGGGCTGTCGGCGGTCACTGGCGGCTCGAGGCGTTCCGAGAGGTCGTCAATCGTCAGTTGCTGATCGTCGGTGTAGAGCGTCCCGAGGGCTTTCACGAGGCGCATCAGCGGTGCGTCGATCCAGGCGCTGTTGCCCGCCCAGACGTGACGGGCATCGCGCGTGCCGCCCCACTCGCCGCCCTCACATTCGAGGGTCACGAACAGGCTGCCCTTGAAGGCGCGGCGCAGGGTCATGGTTCCGGCGCTGTTTTGTTGAAAGCACGGCAGCCACGCGCCGTCGGCTCGCTCCAACAACTCGCGGTGTTGTTCCACGAACGCCGTCATGCTCGGGCTACCAATCTCCTCCTCGCCCTCGATGAGGTAGATCAGATTGACGGGCAATTCGCCGCCACCCTCCAAGAGCGCTGCGACCGCCAAGATGCTCGAGAGCACCGGACCTTTGTGGTTGTTCGCGCCGCGCCCAACGACGACATCTCCAAGGTGCGGCAGCGCCCCGATCTCACGGGCGTCCACGATTCGCGCCTCGAGCGGCGGTAACGTCCACTCGTGCTCCCAGGTTGGCGTGGTGTCATACAAGCCGTACACAATCAGCCACGGCGCGTCCGGTAAGCTCGAGCGCACCGTGCCCATCACCATCGGATGACCCGCCGTTTCGTACACTTCGGCATCCGGGGCGATCCGCTCGAGCAAGGTTTTGGCGTAGTGCGCCCCGTGTTCGATGCCGATGCCGGTGTCGGAAAAACTCTCAATGCGAATCCACGCCCGCACCGCCTCAAGCGATTCCCCGGCGCGGGAGGAGATCAGATCGTGAACTGATTTTTGCATATCAACCTTTCACCGAACCGGCGGTTAAGCCTTTAATCAAGAAGCGTTGCAAATACAGCACGATGACCACCATCGGAATGGCGATGCTGATCGCGCCCGCCGCCGAGATGCTGAGGTAACGCAAGTCCTCCGCGCCGAATTGGGAGATCGCCACCGGCATCGGAACCGCGTTCGTGGCGGTCAGCGTCAACGGAACCAGAAATTCGTTGTACGCCAGCAACATGCTAAAGATGCTAGCAGTCACGATGCCCGGACCCATGATCGGCACGATCACGTACCAGAAGGCTTGGAAGCGGTTGCAACCGTCCACCATCGCACTTTCCTCGAGTGAATCGGGAATCTCTTGAAAAAAGCTGCGCAGCATCCAGATCGTGAACGGCTGATTGATTGCCACGAGCACCAGAATTAAGAGCAGGTGCGTGTCGTACAGTCCTGTCAACCGCGCCAGATAATAATAGGGCAACAAAAACGTCAGGCGCGGCAGGGCGCGAAACACGAAGGCGGCGAACAGAATCCAGAATCCGGCAGCGCGACGATACCGCGCCAAACCGTACCCGGCGAAACAACCGATGCCGATTGAAATAAACACCGTGCCGAAGGTGACGATGGCGCTATTGATGAGGTATCTCGAGAAGCCTTCCTCGATCCAGAGCTGCTGATA
>JAYTKL010000278.1:0-6764 GCA_043730305.1 Deinococcales bacterium
CCATCTCGTTCGCTTTTGTGGGTGGTTAGCTCAGTTGGTTAGAGCATCCCGCTGATAACGTGAAGGTCCCCGGTTCGAGTCCGGGACCACCCACCACGAACACCGCACCGTTTGGTGCGGTTCTTGTTTTAAAAGCGCCTTTCGAGTTCGGATTTTAAATCTTGGTAAATGCTCGAGAGAAACCGCAACGATTGCGCCATCGTGGTGATGGTCTGCGCATGGTCTAGATTGGGATACTCGAGGTATTTGACGGTTTCATGGGCAGCTTGGAGTTTTTGAACAAAGTTTCTGGCTTGTGCAACGGGCAAAATTTGATCTTGCGCCCCGTGAACGATCAAAAACGCGGGTTCGTCACCATCCACAAAACGAATCGGTTGCGTCTGGGGGTAAGTGCTCGAGTTGCCGAACACGTCGCGCAGGTCATCAGATAAGAACCCGCCGTGCTCTTTGCGGGTCGAGTCGTAAAAATCATAGCCTCCAGACAAGCACAGCGCCAATTTAATATCTGTCGGTTTTAAACCCACCCGCTCGAGGTAGCGCTTGTCGGTGGTAAGCATCGCAGTCAGGTACGCGCCCGCCGAATGACCAGCGACGACCAGGTTTTTGGAATTCGCGCCAAAACGTGCGGCGTGATCCACCGCCCACCGCACCACCAAGGCGGCATCCTCGAGGTACGTTGGAAAGGTGAAATCTGGGTTTAAACGGTAATCGTAAATTACCGTTACAAAGCCCAGGCTGGCGAACGCCTCGCCAGCAAAAGCGTACTCGTCTTTGTTGCCGTCTTTAAAACCGCCGCCGTACCCAAAAACCAAGATTCCCTTGGCGGGCGTTTTCGGAACGTACACGTCCAGCACTTGCCGCAAAGAACTTCCGTAACGAAAATTCTCGAGTTTGGTGAGGTTTTGCAGGTCTGTGGCATGTGACAGGACTGAAAGCCAATTTCCCGCCTCGGTTTTGGCTTGGTTGATTGGCGCACACGCACCGAGTAAAACAAGCAACAACGAAATCCACCACATGCCAAGCATTCTGACGGCTTTTGATGATGGCATCAAACGGTTCAGGTGAAATCAGGAATCTCGAGCAGCATCGCCTCGAGTTTCTGGCTGGTTTCCGCATCCACGTCCAACAGTGGCGCTCGAGGATAGCCCGCGTGTAAGCCCAAAATTCGCATGACGGCTTTTAAACCAGAAACGCCAAAATCGCGGGTGACCGCGTAAGACATTTCGTTGCTGCGGCGTTGAATCTCGAGGGCATCGGTTAAATCGCCAGCGTTGAAGGCTTTTAAGAGTGCGCCGAAGGCTTTGGGAATCACGTTGGCGGCTGCCAGAATCGCGCCCTGAGCACCCACCGAAAGGGCTGGCAGCAGCGTTGGCGCATTGCCGGTCAGGGTGTTAAAACTGGCAGGAGTCTGACGCAAAATTTCGGTCAGGTTCATGATGTCACCGCTCGAGTCTTTGATGCCTTTCACGTTCGGGTGCGTCGCAATTTTCCCCATCCAGGCAGGTGAATGCGCGATGCCCGTGACTTGCGGAATGTTGTAAACGTAAACGGGAATGCTCGAAGCGTCCGCCACGGCTTTAAAGTGCGTCTCGAGGGTGCTGGGTGTCATCGAGCCTTTGTTGTAAAACGGGGCGATTACCAGCGCGGCGTCGCCTCCGACAGTGGCGGCAACTCGAGCGCGTTCAATGGTCATGCGGGTACTTTCTGCCCCAGCGCCAACAATCATGGGTTTAGCAGTCGGAATGGCTTCACGTGCCGCCTCAAGCACCTTCAAGCGCTCAAATTCCTCGAGATACGGCACTTCACCGTTCGAGCCGAGAATCAAAAACCCGTCCACATGAGGCTCGAGTTGCGCAATCAGTTTTTGCAGGCTGTCCGTGTCCAGATCACCGTTTGGCTTGAAAGGCGTTGGCACGGGCGGAATAATTCCTTTGAACATGGGTTAAGTCTAGCAAATTTGAGGCTTGGAATTTGTTAGACTCGAGTGATGCTCAATCGTCGCAATTTTATGGCTCAGGTCGGCATCCTCGCCTCTGGTGGCGTTCTAGGCTCGAGTTTTACGCTCGAACCCGCCCTTGCCCAAAACACCAAAACCGAGGCTCGAGCGCCCGATTTTCGGATTGCGCACCTGACCGACATGCACGTGATGCCCGACGGGGCGTCGTCGTTCAACGCCAAAGCTGGCTTTATTCAGGCGCTCGAGCACGCCCAGAATCTCAGCCGCAAACCAGATTTGATCTTGCAGGGGGGCGACGCGATCATGGATGCGCTGCGCACAGGCAAAGGCGATGTCAAAGCGCAGTGGGAAGCTTTTGGGCAGGCACTTAGCAAGCATTTGCGCACCCCGATTCGTCATGCCATTGGCAATCACGATTGTTGGACTGGACCTGGCAGCAAAAACGACCCACTGTACGGCAAAGCCTGGGCGTTGCAGGAATACAAACTGAAGACGCCATACTATTCGTTTGACGCGGGCAACTGGCATTTCATTGTGCTCGATTCGACCAACCTGGCGACACAAGACTCGCACGGTTACACGGCAAAACTTGACGAGGCGCAATTCAAATGGCTCGAGCATGATCTTGCCGTCACACCCCCGTCTCGTCCTGTGCTGGTGATGTCGCACATTCCAATTCTGTCGGTTGCGCCTTACATGGACGGCGACAACGAAACCACAGGAAATTGGGTTGTTCCAGGCGCTTGGATGCACATTGACGCGAGGCGCTTGAAAACCCTTTTTGCGGCACACAGCAACGTGCGGTTGTGCCTCAGTGGGCATATTCACCTTCAAGACAGCGCGATTTACAACGGTGTGACCTACGCCTGCAACGGTGCGGTCTGCGGCAATTGGTGGCGTGGTAATTACCAAGAAACCAAACCAGGGTATGCCATTGTGGACTTGTACAATGATGGAAAATTTAGCCTCGAGTACATGCAATATTCGTAGGGATGCAGCTTGCCGCCATGTACCCTGACACTATCCAGAAACTCGAGCTTCAAACCAAAAAATGTACTTCACCTCGCGTGAAGCCCTTATCCGTCAGCTTCTTGATCCCAAAACGCACCTGTCTTGCCCTTACAGCAGCACCTTAAGGGCTTGGGCGCTGCGGGCATGGTCGCTTCTCCCGCAAGCAGGAGAAGGACAAAAACTTCGAGCCAAACGTGTAAAAAACTTGAACTCCCTTCTCTCCCGGGAGAGAAGGGTCGGGGATGAGAGGAGACCTTGCAGCGCTGGTTATAAGTCCACTTTTCAAGTTTTGTTGGGTACGTTTCCCTCAGCAAACGTCGCCATCTCCGTCAACGTTCTAGCCGCCGCCTCGAGCACGGGCATGGCAAGCATTGCACCCGTGCCTTCACCCAATCTCAAGCCGTAATCGAACAGAGGCTCGAGTTTGAGGTGCGTCAGTTGAATGCGGTGTCCTGGTTCTTGTGACACGTGGGAGGCGCTCAAATATTCTTGTACGGTGCTCGAGATGCCGCAAGCGACCAATGCGGCAGCGCCAGCGATAAAACCGTCCACAATCACAGGGATTTTGCTACTCGCGCCTTGCAGCATCACGCCTACCATTGCGGCAATCTCGAGTCCACCCATGACCTCGAGCGCTGCCAATGCATCGTCTGGTTCGAGTCCTGCTTCGCGGGCATTGTCAAGCACCAGTTCAATGATGGAAATTTTCCTCGAGAGTGTCACCACGTCTATTCCCGTGCCGCGCCCTGTGACTTCAATCACGTCTTTGCCAGTCAGCCATGCGGTCAGGGCGGCGCTTGGCGTGGTGTTGCCAATGCCCATGTCACCCGCCGCTAGTAAATTTGCTCCTGCTTCAATCGCACGTTTTGCGGCGTTCGCCCCCGCCAAAATCGCTTGCGCCGTCTCGAGCCTGGTCATGGCGGGTTCTTTGGCAATGTTGCCCGTGCCGCGTCTGACTTTGGCTTGAATCAAATCCGCGTGGTCTGGCAGGTCGGCATTCATGCCAACATCCAAGACCAAGACTCGAGCCTTCACAACCCGAGCGATGGCACTGACCGCCGCGCCGCCAGCCAGAAAATTCTGCACCATCGCGGGTGTGACCTCACTTGGGTACGCACTGATGCGCTCACGGGCAACGCCATGATCGCCCGCGCAGACAATCACGGCTTTGCCTGCAATCACGGGTTTTTCAGTGCCATAAATGCCAGCCAGCCAAATACTGATGTCCTCGAGCCTACCGAGTGACCCTGCTGGTTTGGTCAGTTGCGCCTGACGGACTGTTGCCCTGTCTCGAGCGCTTTGATCGGTGGGGGTAATGCTGTTAACAAGCTGCTCAAGTTGCTCGAGTTCGTTCATGTTCAAATCTTACCAGTCGCTTGTTGGGATACAATGGGGCGTGAACAACGACCTACCGCTTCGTTTAACTTTTGTGCGCCATGCCGTGACCGACTGGAATCTCGAGGGACGCTGGCAGGGTTGGAGCGATGTTCCGTTGGGCGAGGCTGGACGCGTTCAAGCGGCATCATTGCGCAACAAATTGAGTGGCATCAATTACGATTTTGTCTTCAGTTCCGACCTGTCCAGAGCCATCGAAACCGCAACTCTGGCAGGATTTGAACCCTCCCTCGAGCCTCGACTTCGTGAAATTCATTTTGGAAATATTGAAGGCAAAACCAATCAAGAAGTTCAAGCACACCCAGGTTTTCAAACTTGGCTGGCAGACCCGATGCAAACCAAAATCGAGGGCGGCGAATCGTATTTTGACCTTCAAACCAGGGCTTTTGACTGGCTCAAAAGCCTACCCAAATCGGGTGAAATTCTGGCGTTCACGCACGGCGGCGTGATTCACACGCTCGTCCCAAAATTGCTCGAGACAACCACTTTTGCGGGTCCTCGTTGGTGGCGTTTTCAGGTGCTTCACGCTTCCATCACCAAACTCGAGCGTTGGAGAATGCCGAACGGTCAATTTGCTTGGACATTAACGGGTTTGAATGACACCACGCACCTCGAGAATGTGTTTGCAGAAAAATAATTCAGATTTTGGATAATTCAATTTATAAACAACCTTAAGTATCATCCCTCGAAATAGCACCAAAACTCCCTTCTCCCGCTGGCGGGAGAAGGGTTGGGGATGAGGGTGGAAGCTCAATTGCTGCTTTTAAACACAAACTCGAGCTTCCAATCATTTCAACTTTAACGACAACCCCGCCACCAGCAAATAAGCCGCGCTCGAGGTTGCGGCAACCGTGTGGTTTGCCCGTCCGAGCACATCTCGGAAAGCGCGTCCGAGTGGGTATTCTGGGACAATTCCCGAGCCGACTTCGTTGGTCACAACAATCAATTTTAAATCTCGAGTTTTAGCAACCTCGAGCGCATTTTGAATTCGAGCAAGAATTTCGGTTTCAGAAAAATTCTCGAGCATCAAATTGGAGACCAGAAGACTGAGGCAATCCAGAATCACCACTCGAGTTTGAACTTGCTCGAGCGCGGTTTTGATGTCTTTTGGTGCTTCGATGGTCGTCCATTCTGGCGGTCGCTCGAGTTGATGTTTGTGAATGCGTTCGGTCATTTCAGTATCAAAGGCTTGGGCGGTGGCGATGAAAGTCACAGGTTCGTTTGTGGCTCGAGCGAGGTTGAGCGCGAATGTGCTTTTGCCTGATCGTGCGCCGCCAGTCACGAAAATAAGGCTCATACGAAGACTGCAATCAAAATTGTGGTTTCGCAAAGTTCAACCACACTTCCGTACACGTCTCCGCCAATACCGCCGCCAAGTTTTCGGGCGGCGAAACTCGAGACGACAAGCGCGGTGATGATGGCAACAATTGTGCCTTTGGGATTGAGCAAGATTGCGGGAATGGCAATCAGCAGTCCGACCTGCCAGTTGCCCTCTCTGGCTCGTGCGCCAAGGCTTTCGGCTCGAGCGGCGGGGAAGAGGTTCATGGGAATGAGCAGCGCGGCTCGAGCGAGGACGGGTGTGGTGATGATGGCGAGCAGGTTTGGTTGAGCACTAAGCGCACTCCATTTGGTTAAAAGTTGCATCACGCCGACTGCCAACGCAAATGCGCCAATGTGAACGTCTGAAAGGATTTTTAGACGCTCCAAGGGGGTCTTGGTGGCGAGCACGGCGTCCGAGGCATCCACAAGTCCGTCAAAGTGCAACATGCCCGTCAAAGCCAACCACAGCGCAAGCTGGAGGGCGGCGGCAATGCCAGTCGGCAGGCTCGAGGTCAGCCAGACGGTTAAAGCCAGCAGCAAACCGAGCGTCCAACCCACGGCAGGGTAATAACCGCTGGCGCTGGCGAACTCGCCGTCTTTGATCTCGCCAACGTGCGGGAATGGCAAGGTGGTCAAGAACGTGTGTGCCAAATGCAAACCACGCCGGATCGAATTCACAAAACTCGAGCAACCATGTCTAAGCCCGCATTCTGCTGCGGCGTTCGGCTTCCATGGCGCGTTGCAGGTCGCCGCATTGTTTTGCCAGAATTAACTGCTGTTCGGGTGGCGCTTTGGGAATCTGAGATTTGAGCGCCGCCAACTCTTGCCGCAGCGTGTCCTCGCGTTGACGCGACGAAATTTGCACCACCGCAAAATCTTCTTCACCAATCTCGAGTGCCTGATCTGGCGCGGTGAACACACCCTCAAACAACATGCTGGCTTCTGGGCGTCCCATGAAATGCTCCAGGATTTGCTGGCTGCTGGTGGCGGTACGGGCAACCTCGATCAGTTCGGCAACCAAGGGGTTTTCAAACATGGCTTCGCCGTCGAGTTTGGCGGTCAAACCAGGGTTTTGTACCAA
>JAYTKL010000279.1:0-10138 GCA_043730305.1 Deinococcales bacterium
CTGGCATTAAAAGAGGGCATGACCCTGTTCCTGGATCACCGCAAAAACGTGGTCACGCGCCGCGCCAGGTACGACCTGAAAAAAGCTCGAGAGCGCACCCATATTCTCGAGGGACTGCTGATTGCGCTGGACAACATCGATGAAATCATTCGGATTATTCGCGCCTCACAGACCGGTGCGGAAGCCAAAGATGGTCTGATGGCGCGATTTAGCTTCTCCGAAATTCAAGCCCAGGCGATTCTGGACATGCGCTTGCAACGCCTGACCGGACTCGAGCGCGGCAAACTGAATGAAGAGTACAACGCGCTTTTGGAGACGATTGGTTTCCTCGAGTCAATTCTGGCAGACGACAGCAAACTCTGGAATGAGGTCAAAAAGGAAATCACGATCATTCGTGACAAATACGGTGACGAACGCCGCACCGTGATTACCGACCTTTCAGAGGACATCAACAAAGAAGACCTGATCGCCATTGAAGACATGGTCATTACCGTGACCAAGGGCGGTTACATCAAACGCACGACGCTCGAGGCATACCGTTCGCAAGGTCGCGGCGGTCGCGGCGCAAATTCGGGCAAGTTACGCGACGAAGACGCCAACACTAACTTAATCGTTGGCAGCACCCACGATTATTTGCTGTTCTTCACCGACAAGGGTCGGGTCTACCGCGAGAAAATCTTTGAACTGCCAGAAGCCGGACGTGATGCCAAAGGTGCGCACCTGCGCAACGTCTTGCCCCTCAAAGACGACGAAAACGTCAAATCGATCCTCTCGATCAAGGACCTCGAGCAGGAAGGCTCGTTTGCCTTCTGCACGCGCCAGGGCATTGTCAAGAAAACCGAAATCAAAGAATACGGCAACATGACCAGCTCTGGTTTGATCGCCATTAACCTGCTCGAGAACGACGATCTGATCCATGTTTCGATCCTTAATACTGGCGAACACGTCGTGCTTGCCACCCGAGAAGGTCAAAGCATCCGATTTGGCGAAGACGACGTTCGCGCCACCGGACGCGCCACCCAGGGCGTGATCGGCATTCGCTTGCGCGAAGGTGACGAAGTGGTCAGCATGACCAAAGTCAGCGCGGATGATGACGGCGAACTCCTGACCATTTCAGAAAATGGTTACGGCAAACGCACCGCCATTAGCGAGTACCCACTGCAAGGACGCGGTGGACAGGGCGTCATCACACTCAAAGTCACCGACAAAACTGGCAAGCTTGTCTCGCTCGAGCGCGTTGGCGGCGATGAAGAACTGATGGTCATCAGCGCCAACGGCGTTGCCATTCGCACCCGCATTGAACAAATCTCGAGTTACGGACGCCCAAGCCAAGGCGTCAAAGTCATGCGGATTGGCGACAGTGACCGTGTGACCAGCGCGTTCTCGATCAAGCAAGAGGAAAGCTTGATGGCGGACGGAACAACAGAAGTCTCGAGCGAGCAGGTTGAAGAGATTTCTGACAACGAAACAGACAACACTGAGTTATAAATCTCGAGTTTTGAGATTCAAAAACGGTGAGCGCAATGCTCACCGTTTTTGTTTAGCAGGGAAGCAATATGACTTGCGGAAAAACGCTTTTGAACACGGTATCATCAAAAGTCAGCATCTCGAGTTCATGATGTTTGGCATGGGCGGCAATCAAAAAATCTGCCACAATGCGCCGTGAGGTTTGACCACCTCGACGCAACACAGCATACTTCCCAAAAGCAACCCCCGCTGCGTCCCATACTGTATCGGGAATGTCCCAAATCACACTGACTTCTTGGGTTTCGAGCCATTGTTTTATTTTAAACCAGCCTCTTGAAGCGTGGAGTTCAGCCCTGACAATTGGGCAAATACAAAATGCTTGGCTATCGTGATTCTCGAATGCCTGTCGTGCTCGAGCATGATTGACGTCAGTTATTTCCAGGGCGCTTTGAATGATGTTGGTATCAAGTGAAATCACAGGTCGTCGCCCCAACGATTCTCACGCAATGTTTTAACGGCATCGCCTTTGGTCTCCTCTCTCAATTCACTAAAATCATACTTTTTAAGAATTGCATCGAGAACTTCTTTTGCCTTCGGGCGTTTCACTCGCAATTCAATCACATTGTCCTGATCGAGCTTAAATTCTATTTTTTGCCCAGGACGTAAGCCCAAAGCGTTCCTGATTTGGGCGGGAATGGTTATTTGGTGTTTTGGACTGATCGTACCTTCTATAATTTTGGTTTGTTGGGTCATGGGTAAATTATACCACAAAGCACGCATCACAAAGCATTAGCTGCAAAGCAATTTTTCCAAACTCGAGCCACAAAAAAGCGAGAAGACAAAATGCCTTCTCGCCTCTCGAGCAACTTCTTTTACTTCATCATCATGCCAGCTTTTTTGCCAGTGGCTTTCTCCCAAATGCTCCAGTTGACCGCGCCCTTGTCAGGGTCGGACTTCAAGATGCCTTGATCGCGCAGAATCTTGATGTTGGATTTGTACACTTCGGGATCGAGATAACCCGCGTAACCTTTGAGGGTTGGTCCTGCCATGTAAAGTTTGGTAATTTCTGCCATCTGCCAGGTCTGATGACCCCTGGCGTCGATGCTGCCCGAACCTTTGCAGGTGTTGCCGCACTTGGCGAGCACAATGTCCACAGCAGCGCCTTGGTTGCGGGCTGCCCAGTTCCAACCCTTGATGCTGGCTTTCAGCAGCTTCGCGGCGATGTCAGCGCCCTTCATGCCCGACCCTTTAAAGTTCTTGTCATCAAGCACTTTTTGCGGCGCAAACATCAAATCCTCGAGCAAATTGATGCCATTGTCGGCAAGTTTCATGACATTCAGTTTGCCGAGCGGATAACCCAAGCCAATGATCTGATTGACCTCGTTGTACGTCATTGCCGAGACTGCGTCCACCTTGTCAGGGAAAACAATCGCGGGATCGAACGGGAAGGTGACCGCCGTGACATCGGGGCTGGCAACGCTGGCGTCAAGGCTGCTGGTCAAACCTGCGGTCTTGAGAAGCGCGATGACTGGATATTCGTTGCCGCCAGGCCAGACACCCACTTTTTTGCCTTTCAGGTCGGCAACAGTGTTGATGTTGGAATCTTTCAGGGAAACCAGTGTGAATCCTGATTTTTGGAACATCTGACCAATGTGGACAATTTTCTGCCCTTTTTCGCGGTTGACCAGGAAATCGGTGATCCAAGTCGTACCAAAATCGGCTGCGCCAGACACCACGGCTTGAACAGGGTTTGCATCACCAGATGGAATCAAAGTCACATCCAAACCCTCGTCTTTGAAGTAGCCACGCGAGACAGCCGCGAAGTACCCAGCGAATTGGGCTTGCGGAAACCACTTCAGTTGCAATTTCACGGCAACAGGTTTCGTGGCAGCACTCGAGAAACCCAGCAACATCCCACCAACGGCAAGACCTGACAGGGCAATGGCAGTAAGAACGGCGTTTTTCTTCATAACCTTCCTCCTCCAAAACAAAAATTGAAGCGCTAAGTTCAATTCGAGTTTGCGTATTCTATCTCGAGAAACGACCGAAAAGAAAACCTTCTCAAATCACAATCTCGAGTTTAGATTTCAGCCGGCACGCAAACCCAGCAGGAAGCCTGGAATGAACGCGCCAGCAAACGGCACGTTGTTGGTTAAAATGCCGATCAAACCGTTGAAAAAACTTTGCAATGCGTTTTTGGAAAGCAAAGGGTCAGCGTATTGCTGAATCCGAAGCCAATCAACCCGCACCACGCCCAGGTAAGCCAGAAGTTGAATGGTGATGAACAACAAGCCAAAAATAACGATGGCGGTTCGTCCAATTTTTTTGAGGGCGTAACCCGTGGCAAATCCAGCCAGAGCCCCAAAAGAAATCTGTCCCAAATACGGCGCGATTGAATCAAAAAGGTTGGTCGTTGCCGATTGCGCGGCATTCTGAGCGGTTTGGCTGGCGGTGGTTGCTTTTGACACGCCTCGAGCATACCCTTGAAGTCGATTGTGCTCAAGTGAGAGGGCAAAAAGCACGCTTGCATTTGCGTAGAATAAATTCGTGAGCAATGATTTAACCCCAAGTTTATACCAGAAAATTGGCGCGGCAAAACTGCGCGAAATTGTTCAAACCTTTTACCCGCTCGTCAAAGCCGAACCGCTTTTAACGGACTTGTTTCCCGAGAATTTATCAGAAACCATGAACAAGCAAGAGGCTTTCCTGACCGGTTTTCTGGGCGGACCGCCGCTGTACCATCAGACCTACGGACACCCGATGCTGCGCGGCAGGCACATGAAATTTCAGATTACGCCCGCCCGCGCTCGAGCCTGGTTTGAATGCTTTTCTGAAGCCGTGAATTCGGTTGAACTCGAGTCACAAGTCAAGATTGAATTGCTCCAGGCTATAAGTCGGGTGGCGGCGGCGATGGTCAATTCAAATTGAGTCTTGCGTCCAAACCCGCACTTGCGCCGAATCTTCCTGCCATGATTTCAACACATCTTTGAGCCTCAAAATTTGCCTCGGCGCAAACCAACTTTGCGCGTCCTTGTTGAGCACCAACTCAAACTCGAGCATCAAACAGGCATGAATGATCTTGCCACTCGAGTTCCACCAAGTCAGAACTGAATTTGGTTTGACTGGAATCTCGAGTTTTCCCGCATCTTGAAATCCTAGAATTTCCAAAGCCTCTAAAAATTGTCTCTCGAGCATCCAAAAGTTTGAAATGCGGGTCGATTCGAGCAAGTCTGGTGTGAGTCCGGCAATCACGGTGGCAAAACAATTCGCGCCGCTGCTGCTCGAGAACCTTCCAGCCAAGCTGCGAATGTGTTCGGGCAGTGCTGCCCAGGTATTTTCTGGCATGGTGCTTCGGAGACAATTTTGGCGATCAAGGCTGACATAAGCCGCCAACCAGCGATGCCGAATTTCTGGCGTGAAACCATGCCAAACATTGTAACGCAAGACAAATTGATCTCCGAAAATATCTGGCTCAAGATTCGTTGGAATTTCCCCAAGCGCGTTTTGCACAAACTCGAGGTCGTAAATTTGCCCACGCCCGAATTGAGTTTGGAGCACCATCAAATCGGCTTGGATTTCTCGAGGAAGCGCTCTGAATTCTTCGGGTTTCAGCAACGCCACATACTTGGCTTCAGTAGAAATTGAATACGTCAAGTAGGCATCCGCAAACTCGAACGAGGGTTTTAATTCGTTGCGAGAAATTGAATTGGGCAGCAAGGCTCGAGATTCGGTTGTTGCATAAATTGGTTCAAACTCAAACACAAAAAAACTGGACCACGCCTCGAGCGTTGATACTGGCACTTCACAACCCAAAATGTTCATACTCGAGATTCCATGTTACATCCAGTCTGTTTGAAATTTATGGTCATCAATGCGTAAATCGGCTCACTTAAACTCAAGATTTCACAATTGCCAAACGTTCGCTTCTTGCACTCACATTTCAAAATGCTACGCTAATCTCATGACGCAAACCCTTTTCAAACCCGCCCAAACCAAAGACCCCATCTTCGATTTGATCGAACTCGAGCATGAACGACAACGCGAAGGTCTGGAGTTGATCGCCTCGGAGAACTTCACCAGCGCCGCCGTGCGACAAGCCGTGGGCAGCATTCTGACCAACAAGTACGCCGAAGGCTATCCAGGCAAGCGCTGGTACGGTGGCTGTCAGGTTGTGGATCAGATCGAGCAACTCGCCATTGACCGTGCCAAAGAATTGTTCGGGGCGGCATGGGCGAATGTTCAACCGCATTCAGGCTCGAGCGCGAACCTGGCGGTTTACATGGCGCTCTTAAAACCAGGCGATACCGTGCTGGGCATGGATTTGAGTCACGGTGGGCATTTGACGCACGGCAACCCCGTGAATTTTTCGGGTTTAAATTACAACATTGTGGGCTATAAAGTCCGCGAGGACACCGAACGCATCGACATGGACAGCGTACGGGCGTTGGCACTCGATCACAAACCCAAAATGATCATCGCGGGCGCAAGCGCCTACTCGAGAACCATCGATTTTGCGGCGTTCCGTGCCATTGCCGACGAGGTGGGCGCGTATTTGTTCGCCGACATCGCACACATTGCTGGTTTGGTCGCGGCGGGTGTGCATCCAACCTCGATTCCTCATGCCCACGTGACCGCGACCACCACGCACAAGACCTTGCGCGGACCTCGGGCGGGATTGCTCTTAAGCAACGACCTCGAGATTGGCGCTAAAATTGACCGCAGCGTGTTTCCTGGTTCGCAGGGTGGTCCGCTCGAGCATGTGATTGCTGGTAAAGCGATTGCGTTTGCCGAGGCGTTGCAACCCGAGTTTAAAGTCTATGCCGCGCAGATTATTAAAAACGCTCAAGTTTTAGCGAACGAATTTGTCAATCTTGGCTACCGTGTCATTTCGGGCGGAACCGATAACCACATGTTTGTGCTTGATCTGCGACCACTTGGCATTAACGGCACCAAAGCCAGCAAAATGCTCGACGCGGCGCACATCACGATTTCCAAAAGTACGCTGCCGTATGACACCGAAAAAATTCTGCACGGCGGTGGGATTCGGATTGGTACGCCAGCCGTGACCACACGCGGGATGACTGAGTCTGACATGAGCACGATTGCAAACTTGATTGATCGCACACTGAAAGGTGAAGACCCCGAAGTGGTGAAATCAGAGGTTCATGCCTTCGCCACGAGATTTGTACTCCCCTGAGCAATCAAAAATCCCGAAGTCAAAGACCCCCGCTCGAGACGGGGGTCTTTCTTGCATTTGATCTCCGCCTTAGCTCGCTTTTGGAAGATCGCTGGCTTGACCAAAGAGCGGCACTGTGACAGCGTCAACCGTTGTTGGCAAAACCTGAGAATTGTGTCCAAGGCGCTGCGTATTATCGATGTACGGCGGAAAGTTGGTTGCCAGTGCGACGCGCATCTGCAAACCGTAACGGTCTTGCCTGTCCCTCGAGAGGTCGGCTCGCGCCCGCTCGAGCGCAAAGACGGCTTCGTCGTATGCGGCTTCGGCTTCGTGGAGTTCGGCACGTTCCATGACGGTCAATCGGCGCAGGCAGGCGTCGCGTTCTTCTTTGTTGCGCCCCACCACTTCGCCCTCACTGTACAATTCGGCGGTCGCTTCCTCGAGCGATTCACGGGCGTCCTTTAAACGCCGATTGGCACGGCGATGTCCGAGGGTGGCAATGTCCAGGGCGTCCTGGTGACGTTTGCTGGATTTGAGCCAAATTTGAATTTCTGTTTCGAGTGTTTTCACAAAACCTCCAGATTGGAGACCATCTCCATATTCTGTTATACACATAATTCATTAGTTCGAGATGAACTCTGGATAAATTTTGATTGCCTTCAAGTTCAGCTTCCAGACAATCAACACACTGTCCAGCACCAACTCAAACATCAGCCATACAGTTTTTTGTGCTTGAGTTTCATGGCGGCGTACTTTGGCTCGGCTTCGGCTTGCGCCCAACGCGCCTTAAAAATCGCTGCGGCTCGAGCCTTGACTGGGTCTTCGGGACTGCGCGGTAACTCGAGCCGTCCATGCGCACCACTTTGCCCCTTAAAGGCTTTGGGTACAAGTCCATTGTACTTGCGACCACCCTTGTGATTCGCATAGCGTCTTGCCCTGGTGAATCCCATTTGCAAGAATTTTCGCGCCATGTCCGCACCAACAAAATCATCCGTCTCGAGGTACGCCAAGAACATGGCATAAATCTTGGCACTGCTCTGTTCAGCCAATTCTGGCGTGGCAAAACGCCAATGGGGCAAGATTTCGGATTTGTACGGTTGAACCAGCAACACGCCTTGCTCACCCACACCGACACGGTACAACTCGGGATGTTGACGCAAATCGAGACTCGAGTAGTCCAAGGCATAATCAAATTTTTGATGCTGTTTCACCACAACAAAAACAGCATACCGATCAACTGTTTTTAAAACTGAGAAACCGAATTCAATGTTTGATGTTTTGCTATGCTCGAGCCATGAAAAAGTTCAAAATCGTTTTGGTCGGATGCGGTTCAATGTCCAAAGAATGGATTCGGGTGGCGCTCGAGATTCCAAACCTCGAGCTGGTGGGCTTGGTCGATCTGATCACAGAAAACGCCAGAACCCGAGCGAGCGAATTTAACCTCGAGCACGTGCAAATAGGCTCGGATTTGAGTGAAATGCTTGAGCATTTAAAGCCAGATGTCGTCTTTGATTGCAGCATCCCCGAAGCACATTACGGCGTGGCACTCGAGGCTTTTAAGCACGGGGCGCACGTGCTGGGCGAAAAACCACTTGCCGATACTTTGCCTCGAGCCATTGAAATGGTGAATGCCGCGAAAGACTCAAATTTGACCCATTGTGTCATGCAGAACAGGCGTTTTGATCTGAACATTTTGCAAGTCAAACAATTTCTCGAGACTGGACAAATCGGTGCTGTCACCACCGTCAATAGCGATTTTTTTATTGGCGCTCATTTTGGTGGTTTCCGCGATTCGATGGCGCACGTGCTGTTGCTCGACATGGCAATTCACACCTTTGACCAGGCGCGGTTCATGACAGGCTGTGACCCTGTCGACGTGTACTGTCTCGAGTTCAACCCCAAAGATTCTTGGTACACCCAAGGCTCGAGTGCGCACTGCATTTTTGAAATGACGAACGGTGTGGTTTTTAACTATCGTGGTTCGTGGTGCTCGGAAGGTTTTCACACGACCTGGGAAAGCGACTGGCGCGTTGTTGGCACGCGTGGCACGCTGCGTTGGGACGGTGGCAGTCAAGCAAAAGCCCAAGTGGTCAGCGAAACGGGCGGCTTTATTTCAAAGCATTCCGAACTCGAGCTTCCAGCACTCGAGCAGCAAACCGTGAACGGTCACGAAGGTTTGATTCGGGATTTTATCACCAACCTCGAGCAACAAAAGCGGCAAGCCACCCCCTCGAGCGACAACATCAAAAGTCTGGCGATGGTTTTTGCGGCAATTGAAAGCGCCGAAGCTGGAGGGCGCGTTGAGGTGAATTGGAAATAAAAAGTCCCAACGTTGGTACAATCAAGGCTCGAGACTCCATTTGGAAGGTCATTTTGATGAACATGGTTTTGCAAAGCTTAAACGCATTTGAATTACTTTTCAGACCCAAACCATTTTTTTCGCAAATGATGGGCAGCCGCTTTTTCCCATGGCTCAGCTTGGTTTTAGGTCCGCTTGTTTTTGGTTTGGCACTGTCACTCTTAACCCGAAATTATTACGGCAGACTCGAGAAAGGCGCTCAAATCCTTGGCATTTTGGTGACTCAAGGCTTTTTCACGCGCCTGATGTTTTACATTGCCGCCGCAATCATCATCATGTTGATTGCGGGCTACGATTCCGAACCGTTTCGAGTACTGGCATTCTCGAGTTCAATCGTGCTGTTCTGGTCGCTGCTCTTACTGATTTATGCCGCATTGTTTCCCATTCATGTCGAATTTCCCAATTCTGTTGGCGTGCAGATTGTCACCCGCATGGATGACCGCCTCGATGCCTTTCAAATGCTGAGCCTCAACCCTGCCATCGGCATTTTTACCTATTCCACCTTGGTAGTTTTTATCGCGCAGTGCAGTTGGGCATACTTTGGCTTGCTCGAGGCTGGCGCGAACCAAACCAACGCTCGAGCTTCAATTGTTTTTTGCATTCTGGGCGCGATTTTTTGCAGTATTCTTGGTTTGTTTGTCCCTGCATTCACTTCAGGAATTCGCTAACACTTTTATTCGCTCGAGAATGCTGTCAAACATGTCAACCGTCAGTTTTCCCGTCAGTGTGTTTTGTTGCGAGACATGATACGAATCAAGCAGAATTTTCCCGTCAGGCAAAACATACTCGAACGCATGACCAAAGGGGTGTTTGGGTTTTTGCAAGCCGTAAAACTCGAGCATCGTGTCATGCGCAATTTTCCCCAGCGCCAGAATCATACGAATGTTCGGCAGTAACTCGAGTTCTTGGCTTAACCACGGTCTGCACTGTTGAAGCTCGAGTCTGGTGGGTTTGTTATCGGGCGGGGCGCAACGACCTGCGGCGGTGATGTAACAGTCAAACAACTCAAGTCCATCTTCAAGATTTTTTGATTCTACACTCGAGGCAAAACCTGCACGGTGAAGCGCTGGGTACAAGAAATTTCCGCTCGAGTCACCCGTGAACATCCTGCCTGTGCGGTTGCTGCCGTGCGCTCC